>NZ_CP072392.1:1321926-1410284 GCF_017742835.1 Aquabacter sp. L1I39 | reverse complement strand
CGTCGAGGGCGATATAGGCGAGGTCATACTTCGACGCCTCGATCTCCTTGGCGTCTTCTTCGGTCTCGTCGCGCAGCTCGACCAGGTCGGGGTGGCGGAACAGGGAGTTGGAATCGAACGACACCTTGGCGTCGAGCACCTTCAACTGATTGTCCTTGGTGACGATCAGCGGGTTGATCTCGAGCATGGCCATGTCGGTGCCGGTGAAGGCCGTGTACAGCACTTCGGTCAGCTTGCCGGCCTGCTTGGCCAGGTCGCCGGTCAGGCCGAGGGCCTTGGCCACCTTGCGGCCATGGAAGCCCTGCACGCCGCTCGCCGGATCGACAGAGAAGGTGACGATCTTCTCAGGGGTGTGGTGGGCCACCTCTTCGATGTCCATGCCACCTTCCGTGGAGACCACGAAGGCCACACGCGAGGTCTCACGGTCCACCAGCAGAGAGAGGTAGAATTCCTTGGCGATGTCGGAGCCGTCCTCGATATAGAGGCGGTTCACCTGCTTGCCGGCGGGACCCGTCTGGATGGTGACGAGGGTGTTGCCGAGCATCTGGCCGGCGAAGGCCTTGACCTCGTCCACCGACTTGGCCAGGCGCACGCCGCCCTTCTCGCCGGCTTCCGGCTCCTTGAACTTGCCCTTGCCGCGGCCGCCGGCATGGATCTGGGACTTCACCACCCAGAGCGGACCACCGAGCTCGGTGGCTGCCTTTTCAGCCTCTTCCGGCGAGAAGACGGCGATGCCGCGGGAGACCGGCGCTCCGTATGTCTTCAAAAGAGCCTTGGCCTGATATTCATGAATGTTCATGGGGCTTCGTCCCTGAGGGTTGCGCAGTGCCCCCCTCCCGAAGCCGGGAGCGGAACAAGTCGCTGGTGTAATCCGGCGGAGATTTCCCCGCCGGGACTAAGGTGGCGCCCCCCAGGGCACCACCGTCGATCGCGTCATGCGGCGAGGTCAGGAGCAATGCTGACGCAGGCATCCACCAAACCTTTCACCGCCGCCACCGATTTCTCGAACTGGGCGCGCTCGGCACGGTCGAGTTCCACTTCGACCACGCGCTCGACGCCCCGGGCGCCGATCACCACCGGCACGCCCACATAAAGGTCGCGCAGTCCGTATTCCCCCGCCAGGCACGCGGCGGCGGGCAGAACACGCTTTTTGTCCTTGAGATAGCTCTCCGCCATGGCGATGGCGGAGGCCGCTGGCGCATAAAAGGCCGAGCCGGTCTTCAGGAGATTGACCACCTCCGCGCCACCATCGCGCGTGCGCTGCACAATGGCGTCGATGCGTTCCTGTGTGGTCCACCCCATGCGGATGAGGTCCGGCACGGGAATACCAGCCACGCTGGAATAGCGGATCAGCGGCAGCATGGTGTCGCCGTGGCCGCCCATGACGAAGGCGGTCACATCCTCCACCGAAACGTTGAATTCGTCGGCCAGGAAATAGCGCAGCCGCGCGCTGTCCAGCACCCCGGCCATGCCAACCACCTTCTCGCGCGGCAGCCCGCTCGCGCGCTGAAGGGCCCAGACCATGGCGTCCAGCGGATTGGTGATGCAGATGACGAAGGCGTCGGGGGCATATTTGGCAAGGCCCGCCCCCACCTGCTCCATCACCTTGAGATTGACGGACAGGAGATCGTCGCGGCTCATGCCGGGGCGCCGGGGCACGCCAGCGGTGACGATCACCACATCGGCGTCGGCGATGCCGGAATAGGAATTGGTCCCGGAGAGGCGAATATCGATGCCGGCCACCGGAGCAAGTTCCGCCAGATCCAGCGCCTTGCCCTGCGGAACGCCATCCACCACGTCGAACAGGACGACATCGCCGAGTTCCTTCAGGCCGGCCAGCAACGCAAGCGTGCCGCCGATCTGACCGGCCCCGATCAATGCAATCTTGCTGCGCGCCATAGACGAGTGTCCCTGTCCCGGGGCATGGAGGTGCGGCCCTGTCCGAGCGGGGTCTGACTACTCCCATCCGGCAGGGCGTTCAAGACGTTCGCACTGCACAATCGCCTCCCAACGACCGCGCGGCGCCATCCTAAGCTGTGCCGCTGAGACTCCAAGTTGGCAATTGGACGGAGAACGCGGATGAAAATCAGGTTTCCACAAGGCCCGTCGTATTGCCGGTGGCGCGCGAATCCGCGTGGCCGTGGGGGCGCGAGAGATATTCGGCGGAACGCATCTCGTGGAGGCGGGAGACCGTACGGGCCCATTCAAAGGCCTCCGCCCCTTCCGTGCCGAGATAGAGGGCCTCAGGTTGCGCCGCCGCGGATGCGATCAGCTTCACGCCTCCATCATACAGCGTGTCGATGAGCGAGATAAATCGCTTGGCCTCGTTGCGCCGGTCGCCGTCCAGCACCGGGATGCCTTCCAGCAGGAGGGTGTGATAGGTGCGGGCGATGCGCAGATAGTCGGTGGCCCCCAGTGGCTGCTCGCACAGCCCGTGAAACGTGAAACGCGCCGCGCCATTGGCGGCGGACGGGACGGGAATGGTACGTCCCTTCATCATGATCTGGCTGGGATGCCCGCCGGCGGGACCTGCCAGCCGCGCAAAGGCGGCATCAAGCGCGGCATCGGCCGCCGCACCCAGCGGGGTATGCCAGACCTCGATGCCTTCCAGCTTCAGCATGCGGTAGTCGGTCTCCGCATCAAGGGCCAACACCTCCATCCGCTCCTCGATCATGCCGATGAAGGGAAGGAAGAGCGCCCGATTGAGACCGCCCGCATAAAGATCGTCGGGCTTCACATTGGAGGTGGCCACCACCACCACGCCGTCGGCGAACAACTTTTCAAACAGCCGGCCGAGGATCATGGCATCCGCGATGTCGGTGACATGGAACTCGTCGAAGCACAGCAGCTTGGCCTCGGCGGCCAGGGCGTCCGCGACGGGCTGGAGTGGATCGGTGGTTTTGCGCAGGCCCGCCTTCTGGGCCTCGCGCTCGGCGAAGATGCGCTCATGCACATCCGCCATGAATTCGTGAAAATGGGCGCGGCGCTTGGACTTGACCGGGACCGTCTCATAGAAGAGGTCCATCAGCATGGTCTTTCCGCGCCCCACGCGGCCATAAATATAAAGGCCTTGGGGCGGACGCGGAGCGCGGCGCTGGAACAGCCAGCCGAGCGCGGAGGACTTGCGGGCCAGCGCATAGTCCCTGAGTTCTCGCTCCAGGCGGGCGAAGGAATCCACCGCATTGGCCTGGGCTGGGTCGGGAGAGATCAGCCCCTCGGAGACCATGGTGCCGTAACGTTCCAGCACGCGGGCCGACGTTTCCGAAACCATGTCCTCACTCCCCCTCGCCAATGGTGCGGCCCCGCCTTCGGCAAGGCCGGGGGCTTCGCCTGCAAAGCGAGGGTGCCGTTTAGACGATGCACCGCAAAAGTCGACCCCCAATTCATCCCGAACCAGGCGCTGAAACCAAACCCCGCTGCGCGCGTTACCTCAGCAGACCCGGCGCGGCGCACACCAAGGGCCCGGCCGGACCAGACAGATCCAGCAGCGAACCGCAGTCGCAGTGGCGCCGCTTGCGCGGCGCCAAGAGCAGACCTGCGCTCGCTAGACAGGGAGAGTGAGCATGAACAAGACCATCGCCGGCGGCGCCGGCCTCATCAGCCTCGCCCTCGCCGCCGCGCTCGCCATTCCCGCGCCGGCATCCGCCGATGAGAGCACCACGCGCGTGAACGACAGCATGATCCGCGTCCAGCAAATGGACTATCTCCTCCGCAATGGCGGCTACGTCCTTTACCAGGACACGTATTCCGACGCGGTGGGCGGTCGCAACGCGACCATGGTGGCACCAGCCAGCCGTGCCTACCGCTCGGGTTACACCTATCAACCGAGCACCGTCCATGTGGTCCCGGCCCCCGCTTATCCCGGCCCCTATTGATGACGACGAACTGAGTTGTGGATCCCGGCCAGGGCCTCGCTCCGGCCGGGATCTGGACATTTTTCCCGTGCCATGTGCCCTCTGTAAAAAGGGCCGAAGCAACGGGGGAATGGCGTGCAGACGGATGTGGCGGCGGACGGCAGCCGATCCTTGGTGGACCGGGCGAAGGCATGGCTGGCGAGCCACGACCCGGGCGCGGTCGACCAGACGCGCGCGCTTCATATCGGCATCGCCTTCGTCCTTGTTATCGCAACGGGCGTGGCCACTTCGCGCGGGCTGGGGCTCGGTCTCGACATCGTCTTCCCCATGGCCGGTGCCATCACGACGATGGTCCTCATCACCTTCACCCCGGCAGCCAGCCGGCGGATCGAAGCGGTCAGTTTTCTCAAGCTTTTCGCCTTGACCTTCGCAGTGCTGGTGGCGGTGTTGATCATCGGTCCCGGCGATGGCGAAGCCAATGCCATGTTCCTCAAGCTATCCGTGGTGCCCCTGACCGGGGTGTCGCTCTACATGCGCAAGAACGGCATGGAGGGCATGCGGCAGGGCAATGTGATCATCGTCGTCGTGACGGTAGCAGCCATCTTGCGCCCCACTCATATGGAGACGGCATGGCTGATGATGGCCGCCTGCCAAGGCGGCGCCATTGCGGCGCTTGTGCGCTTCGGCCTCCATCGTCCCAATGCCCTGACCATCTATGCTGACACGGTGGAGGCCGCCGGTCAGGCCATCGGACGCCATCTTCACGAAGTGGCGAGTGCGGTGCGCGAGGCGCGGCCCGTACCGCAGACCACCGATGAGTTGCTGGATCAGATCCGCGTGCGTGTGCGGTCGGCTCTCGTGAATGCGTCCGCCGAAGCCCCCGACGCGCGCAACTATCTGGAAGCGGTCCGCTCCCTGGCCTATCGGCTGCGCGTGGCCACCCAATTGTTGAGCGCCTGCATTCCCTCCCCCGCGCCGGACGCCGATACGGGTTCTGCCGGCACCTGGCGCGCGCCGCTCGCCGCAGCCGCAGACCAACTCGCCCGCCACCTCGAGAACGGGCTCGCGCAGCCCTTCCCCGAGCATGCCCGCATGGGCGGCATCCTGGCCCGGCTGCGCCAGGCCGCCATGGCACCCAACTTGAAGCCCAGCGACCACCTCGCTTTGCTGCGCGCGGTCACCGCCTTTGAGCGCCTCGCCTTGGTTGTCACCGAACTCACGCGGTTGCTGTCCGAAGGGCCGGAGCAATGGCACGCCTCGGCGGCGCCGGCTCCACAGCCCCCTCCTCCGCCCGCCACTGACGGCCTCTCCCCGTTCGCCAAGGTGGCCATCCAGGGTCTGGTCGCCACGACCATCACCACCGGTCTCGACCTCATCCTGCATCTGGACCACGCGTATTGGGCGACGCTGACCGTGATCTTCGTCCTGGGCAACAGCGTCGGCGAAACCTATGTGCGCGTGCGCTACCGCACAGTCGGCACAGCCATAGGCGTTGCCATCGGCCTCGGGTGCGTTGTGCTCCTGAGCGACAATGTGTGGATCCTGGCCCTGCTGTGCCTCATCTGCCAGATGATATCGCTGGTGACGGTGCGGGACCGCTACGACATTGCCTCCGCGATGATCGGCTTTTCGGTGGTGGTGGCCCTCCACATCGTCAGCGGGCTCGATGCGCAGGGGATGGTCGCGCGCATCTACGAGACGGGAATCGGCGCCGGTGTGGCCCTGCTGGTTTCTTGGGTGGTGCTGCCCGTCTATGTGGCCGACCAGATCCGGGACCAGGTGATCTCCATGATTAAGCGCTGCCGGACGGCCTTTGCCGCTTCCTGGCCACGATACCACGCGGAGGGGGAGGTCGCGGCCCCGCGCGCCAGCACCGCTGCCATGTCGCTAGAACTGCGCGTATTGGCCGATCGGCTGCCCCATATCGGCGCGGAAACCAGCCTCGGACATCGCTCCGCGGCCGATGTTATCACGCTGGTCTCGACGCTGGAAATCCTGACCACCTACCAGGCCCTGCTGGAAGACGCAGCAGAACGCCTGTCCGGCCTGCCCCTCCCCGAGCCGCTCGTCACGGTGCTGGAGGCGGCGCGGGCGCGCACATTGCGCGCGTTTGACGCGGCGCTCGGAGAGGCGCCGGCCGGCACCGATCCTCAAACGGCCCCGGACCTTGATGCCGCGGTCCGTCTCGCCATGGACTATGTGGACGATCCGAAGACCCGAAGGCTCCTGCCGCTGATGGCGGATTATCTGAGCTTTTCCGATGCGGTGCTGCGCCCGCTCAAGGATCTGGGCGGCCTTCTCGCCGCAAGCCGGCCAGCCGAGCAGCGCCCCGACCCCGCCCCCAGCCATCCGCGCGATGCGGCCTCGGGCACGCCGCACGCCGCGTGAGACCGCTCAGAGAGAGGTGAAGGGGCGGAAGTGCTTGGACAGTTTCAGGCCCTGACCTTGATAATTGGAGACACCCGCCTCTCCATAAAGGGCATCGGGACGGTGGGACATGCGCTCATAGATGAGGCGCCCGACCGTCTGGCCGTGTTCCAGAATGAACGGGACTTCGCGCGAGCGCACCTCCAGCACGGCGCGCGCGCCGCTGCCGCCAACCGCCGCGTTGCCGAAACCGGGATCGAAGAAACCCGCATAGTGAACCCGGAATTCGCCAACCAGGGGATCGAACGGCACCATCTCGGCCGCATAGTCCGGCGGCACATGCACCGCCTCGCGAGAAGCGAGAATGTAAAAGGCGTCGGGATCAAGCACCAGGCTTGCATTGCCGCGTGCGCGGATGGGCTCCCAGAAGTCCTCCACCTCAAGTCCATGGCGGCGGTCCACGTCCACCACGCCCGTGTGGCGCTTGGCGCGGAAGCCGAGCAGGCCGCCGAAGGTCTCGCCCGCGAGGTCAACGCCCACTGCGATGCCGCCGCTCGCCACGTCCGGCACCTCGGCATCCACCAGGCATTCGGCCTTCTGTAGGTTCAGAAGCTCAAGATCCGACAGGCGGGCGACGCCGCGCCGGAAGCGCACCTGCGACAGGCGCGAGCCCGCCCGCACCAGAATGGGGAAGGTGCGCGGGGAGATTTCCAGATAGAGCGGCCCCTCATAGCCAGCCGGGATGGCATCGAACGCGCGGGCGCCATCGGCGATGACGCGCACGAACACATCAAGGCGCCCCGTGGAGCTCTTGGGATTGGCTGCGGCCGCCACGTCGGCGGGCAGCCGGAGCTTTTCGGACAGTTCCACCAGATAGACGCAGCCCGTCTCCAGCACCGCGCCTTCACGCAGATCGAGCTTATGCAGCCCGAGATCAGCGAGGCGCTGCTTCACGCTGATGCCATTGCCTGGCAGGAAGCTGGCCCGAATGCGCCAGGCGGTGCGCCCGAGCCGCAAATCAAGGCTCGCGGGCTGGATCTGGTCGTCGTCGAAGGCGCGGCGGGAAATGATGCAGCCGCTCTCATGAAGCGCCGCAATGGCCTGCGAAGGCAGGATTCCCGGTCTCAACTGATCCACCACGCTCCAGCCTCCGCCGGCTTCCGGTCCCACGGCCTCACCACCCGGACAATCCCCGCGTGCGCCGTCCGCGCATAAAGGCGAACCCTCTCCCACATGGCAAGCGGATTGTCCCGCCACATCGTTCGGTTTACCGGACGAAATGATTGACGTCACCGAACGCCTGCGCTTTAACAAACGCCATGTGGTGAATTTGAGCCGGCCGGCTTGCCGCCACGCTAAAACAACTCGCTAAAAGGCCGGGGACGGGTGGACCACATAAGCGGGTCACGCCGCAGTCCTCGGCGTCCGGAGGCTCGAAGACCGTGGCGCCCTTCATTCCCGCCGACCCCAAGACGCTGCACCCCGAGACGCTGCTGGTCCATGGTGGAACCACGCGCTCGCCTTATGGCGAGACCTCCGAGGCGCTCTACCTCACCCAGGGTTTCGTCTATGACAGCGCCGAAGCCTGCGAGGCCCGCTTCAAGGGCGAGGATCCCGGCTTCGTCTATTCGCGTTACGGCAATCCCACCACCGCCATGTTCGAGACCCGCATGGCGCTGCTGGAAGGGGCCGAGGCAGCCCGGGCCACCGCGTCTGGCATGGCGGCCGTTCACGCCGCCCTTCTGTGTCAGTTGCGCGCGGGCGACCATGTGCTGGCGGCACGTGCCCTGTTCGGTTCCTGCCGCTGGATCCTGGAAGACTATCTCCCCCGGTTCGGCGTGGAGATCACGCTGGTGGATGGCACCGACCTTGACGCCTGGAAGGCAGGGGTGAAGCCCAACACCAAGATCCTGTTCCTGGAAAGCCCCACCAATCCGACGCTGGAGATCATCGACATCGCTGCGGTGGCGCTGATCGCCAAGGCGGCGGGGGCAAAGCTGGTGGTGGACAATGTGTTCGCCACCCCCCTGCTCCAGAAGCCGTTCGCACTCGGCGCCGACGTGGTGGTCTATTCGGCTACCAAGCACATTGACGGCCAGGGCCGGTGCCTGGGCGGCGTGGTGCTCGCCTCCGAGCAGTTCATCACCGATCACCTGCAGACCTATCTGCGCCAGACCGGCCCTTCCATCTCGCCCTTCAATGCCTGGGTGCTGCTGAAGGGGCTGGAAACGCTGGGGCTGCGCGTGGAGCGCCAGCAGGCGAGCGCCGTGAAGGTGGCGGATGCGGTGGCGGAGTCGGCCAAAGTCTCCAAGGTGCTTTATCCCTTCCGCGACGATCACCCGCAGGCAGAGCTGGCCCGCCGCCAGATGACCGGCGGCGGCACCCTCGTCACCTTCGTGGTGGAAGGTGGCAAGGAGGGGGCGTTCCGGTTCGCAAACGCGCTCAAGGTGATTCGCATCTCCAACAATCTCGGAGACTCCAAGAGCCTGCTGACCCATCCGGCCACCACCACCCACCAGCGCTTCACGCCCGAGGCGCGGGCCCAGATGGGCATTTCCGACGGCCTGGTGCGCCTGTCGGTGGGGCTTGAACACCCCGACGACCTCATCGCCGATATCCATCAGGCGCTTCGGTTCGTCTGACGCAAGGCGCGGCGCACACAACATATTCGCCCCGGAGGCCGCCGCTCCGGCGCGGAACGTGTTGCGCGTCGCGCTGACTGCGGCTTCACTGCCGATTGTCCCGCCAGGGGCGGACAGCGACGGCTCGCGCGGGTGCGGGCTGGTGAAGGGGCAGAGCATGTACCGGGCGACCACGCGCCAGATCCAGGTCACAGCCACGCCGCGCTACGTGGCGGAGCGGTCGGACCCGGACCAGAGCCGCTATTTCTGGACCTACACCATCGAGGTCGCCAACCTCGGCACCGAGACGGTCCAGCTCAAGGCACGCCACTGGTACATCACCGACGCCTTCGGCCATGTGGAAGAGGTGCACGGCCAGGGGGTGGTGGGCGAACAGCCCGTGCTGGAGCCCGGCGGGCGTTTCGAATATACGAGCGGCGTGCCGCTCGCGACCGCCATGGGCATCATGCGCGGAGAGTATGACATGACCAGCGAGAGCGGGGAGGCGTTCGCGGTGGAGATCCCGGCCTTTTCCCTGGACCTGCCGGACATGCGGCGCATCTTGAACTGACCCATGGCCACCCGCAGCGCCAAGGCCCCTGTCGTCGAGATCCAGACCGCTCCGGTTCTGGACCTGCGTCCCATCGCCTCCGTGATCGGCGTGCTGCTGAGCGTGCTGGGCGTGGCGATGCTGGCGCCCGCCATTGCCGACCTGGCGACGGAAAGCGGGGGAGAAGGTGCCTTCTTGGGCGCTTCGGCGGTCACCATCTTCGTCGGCGTCCTCATGTGGATGTCCGGCCGCCAGGCGCAGATCAAGCGTCTGGACCTGCGGCAGGCCTTCCTCCTCACCGCAAGCGTGTGGTTCGTACTGTCCGCCTTCGCCGCCTTGCCTTTCGTGTGGGGTCAACCCGCCCTTAGCGTGACAGACGCCGTGTTCGAGAGCGTGTCCGGCCTCACCACCACCGGCGCCAGCGTCATGTCTCAGCTCGACCACATGCCGGCCGGCATCCTGCTGTGGCGCACCCTGCTGCACTGGTTCGGCGGCATCGGAATCGTGGTGATCGGCATCGCCATCCTGCCGCTTCTGAGCATTGGTGGCATGCAATTGTTCCGGACCGAGTCGTCCGATAAATCGGACAAGTTCCTCCCCCGTGCCGAGGCGGTGGCGAAAGGGCTGCTCCTGTCCTACGTGATCCTGACCTGCCTGTGCGCCTTTGCCTATGCGGTCGCGGGGATGCCGCTGTTCGACGCCTTTACCCTGGCCATGTCCACCCTGTCCTCGGGCGGCTTTGCCAATTCGGACAGTTCCCTGTCCATCTTCTCTGCACCCGCGGTGGATTATGTCGCGATCGTCTTCATGCTGGCGGCGAGCCTGCCGTTCACGCTCTATGCGCGCGCGCTTGCAGGCGACTTCACGCGGCTGTTCACCAATTCAGAGGTGCGGCTGTTCTTGGGCATCGTCGTCGCATTTACCTTCGCCTCATTCCTCCAGCAGAGCTTCCAGGGCGTCGCGACCGGAGAGACCGCGTTTCGCGGCGCGCTGTTCACGGTGGCGTCCATCATCTCGTCCACCGGCTTCATGACCGTGGACTATACAAATTGGGGGCCGCTCTCCAACGCGATCTTCTTCGTGCTCATGTTCATGGGCGGCTGCACCGGCTCCACCGCCGGCGGCATCAAGGCGCTGCGGCTTGCCATCGCCGCCAAGGCGGCCCGCCAGCACTTCAAGCGCATCACCTACCGTAACGGCACCTTCCCCATCCGCTATGGCGGAGCGCCCGTGAGCGACGACGTGGTCGCCTCGGTGCTGAGCTTCATCTTTCTTTATCTGGCGACGTTCCTGGTCATCGGCACCATCCTGAACCTGATGGGGCTCGACCTGCTCACCGCCTTCTCGGCGGCCATTGCGTGCCTGTCCAATGTGGGACCGGGCCTCGGCCCCATCGTCGGCCCGGCCTCCAATTACAGCGCCCTGCCGGATCCGGCCATCTGGCTGCTGTCCCTGGCCATGCTCCTGGGGCGGCTGGAAATCCTCACCTTGCTTGTGATCGCGCTGCCGCGCTTCTGGCTGCGGTGAGCAGGGAGGATTGCGGCCTCCCCGCCTCCTTCACGCGTCCGGCCGGTCGTCCAGGACCTCCTGCGCCGAAAAGCTGTAGGTGCGGCCACAGAATTCGCAGGTGACGCCCACCGTGCCATCGTCCTGGATCATCTCGCGGCGCTCATCGCGATCAAAGCTCGCGAGGACACCCGCCACTCGTTCGCGCGTGCACGAGCAATGGGCATGCACCGGCACCGCGTCGAACACCCGCACGCCCCGTTCGTGGAACAGGCGATAGAGCAGCCGGTCGCTGGAGAGGTCGCGATCGATCAGTTCCACGTCCTCCAGCGTGGCGACCAATGACTGGGCTTCCGCCCAGGCGTCATCGTCCGGCACCTCGTGAAGTTCCATCCCTTCCGGCGCATCGCCGGGCGGAAAATCCGCCTGCCGCGCCCGGCCCGCTTCCGCCGGGAGGAACTGGGCCAGAAGGCCGCCAGCGCGCCAGGACGAAGGTTCCCCCCCCGGCCGCATCTCTTCGCCGACGGCCAGGCGGACGCGGGTGGGGATCTGCTCGGACTGCTGGAAATACTGGTGCGCCGCTGCCTCCAGCCCCTCCCCGTCGAGCGCCACCACGCCCTGATAGCGGTTGGTGGTGAGGCCCTGGTCAATGGTCATGGCCAGGTGGCCGCGCCCCAGCAAGGTTGCCGGATCGGCCTTGTTGCTGCGCTCGGCTTCGGCCACTGCGTCCGCGTCGAAGCGGGCATAAGCGCGGACCTTGTCGGGGGCGACGAAGTCCACCACCAGCATGTCCACCGCGCCATCGGTCTTGGTCTGCAGGATGAAACGGCCCTCGAACTTCAGCGAAGTGCCCAGCAGCACGGTGAGGGCCACCGCCTCGCCGATCAGCCGCTTGACCGCCGGCGGATACTGATGATGCGCCAGCACCCCATCCAGGACAGCGCCCAGGCGCACGGTGCGGCCGCGAATGTCGAGGGCATCCACCTGGAACGGCAGGACCGCATCGTCCTGTCGGAGGAATGTCTCGTCGTGTGTGTATTCGGAAGCCATGGTGCCTCCCTTTCGGTCACGCGCAGGCGGAGCCGGCGCTGAAAATGGGCGTCGTGCCGTCCTCTTGGACGATCTTGCCGGGTCTGCGCAAGCGCCGTAGCCGGACGCAATCAGGAACACGGCATCACGCGCGCCCTCGCCCAGATCCCGCAGGCGGCGCGTGCGAGCGGCATGTGCGAGCGGCACTTGGAACGGGCGCTTGAGGGGCACGCAATCGAACAAGACGATGGACGTCGCCCCCGCATGGGCGCCGGAGCAGAGAAGGCCTTCCCCTCGCCCCGGAATGGAGCTGCGCCGGCCCGCGGGCCGGCGCAGTTGGTCATCACGGGACAGTCAGACGCCGGCGGCGTTGAAGCACCAGGCGAGAATGCCCTTCTGCGCATGCAGGCGGTTCTCCGCCTCGTCGAACACCACGGACTGGGGACCATCCATGACTTCGCTGGTGACCTCCTCTCCGCGATGGGCAGGCAGGCAATGCATGAAGATGGCGTCAGAGGCGGCGCGCGACATCAGCCGGCGGTTCACCTGAAACGGCTTCAGCATGTTGTGCCGCTTCTCGCTTTCCTTGTCGCCCATGGACACCCAGGTGTCCGTGACGACGCAGTTGGCGCCTTCGACGGCCGCCTCGGCATCGTGGGTGAAGTGGACCTTCGCCTTGGTGCGCTTGACGAATTCCGTCAGCGCCTTGTGGGGCGAAAGCTCCTTCGGAGTGGCCACATTCAGCGTGAAGTCGAAGCGCTGGGCCGCGTGGACCCATGAGGCCAGCACATTGTTGGAATCCCCCGTCCAGGCCACCTTGGCGCCGGCAATGCCGCCACGATGCTCCTCGAAGGTGAGCACGTCCGCCATCACCTGGCAGGGATGGGAAATGCGGGTGAGGCCGTTAATGACCGGCACCGTGGCATTTCCCGCCAGTTCGACCAGATCCTCGTGGCTGAGGATGCGGATCATGATGGCATCGACGAAGCGCGAGAGGACGCGGGCGGTGTCGGCGATGGTCTCGCCGCGCCCGAGCTGCATCTCGGTGCCGGTCAGCATGATGGTCTCGCCGCCAAGCTGGCGCATGGCGAGGTCAAAGGACACGCGCGTGCGGGTGGAGGGCTTGTCGAACACCATGGCCAGCGACTTCCCGGCCAGGGGCTTGTCCAGATCGCCCGCCTTCTTGCGCGCCTTGAGGTCCTTCGACATCTCGATCACCCGCCGCAATTCCTCGGCTGGGATGTCGGTGAGATCCAGAAAGTGACGCACGCCATTGGCACTCATTCGGCCGCTCCCTTCACCGCGGCCATGTTGAGACCGTCCTCGATCCGCTGGCACGCCGCCTCGATCTTGTCGCAGGCGATGCCAACCTCCTCCTCGCTCACCACCAGAGGCGGCAGCAGGCGCACCACATTGTCGCCGGCGCCGGGCGCGAGCATCCCCTCCTCGCGCAGGGCCAGCACCAGATCGGCCGCAGGGCCGTGGGCGCGCAGGCCCAGCAGGAGGCCCTCACCGCGCACCTCGGCGATGACGCGCGGGTGGCGGTCCATCACCTCCGCAAGACGCTGCTTCAGGCGTCCGCCAACGTTGCGCACATGGTCGAGGAAGCCATCCGCCAACACCATGTCCAGCACCGCATTGCCCACCGCCATGGCCAGCGGATTGCCGCCATAGGTGGAGCCGTGGGTGCCAAGCGTCATGCCCTTGGCCGCCTCCTCGGTGGCAAGGCACGCCCCCATCGGGAAGCCGCCGCCAATGCCCTTGGCCACCGCCATGATGTCCGGCGTGATGCCGCTCGCCTCATGGGCAAACAGCCGCCCGGTGCGGCCGACGCCGGACTGCACCTCGTCCAGCACAAGCAGGAGGCCGTGCTCGTCGCACAGGTCCCGAAGCTGGCGCAGGAAGGAGGCGGGCGGCACGCGCACGCCGCCCTCGCCCTGGATGGGCTCCAGCAGGATGCCGGCCGTGTGCGGCCCGATGGCGGCCTTCACCGCCTCAATGTCGCCGAACGGCACCTGGTCGAAGCCCGGCATGTCCGGCGAGAAGCCTTCCAGATACTTGGCATTGCCGCCGGCAGCGATGGTCGCGAGCGTGCGGCCGTGGAAGGCGCCCTCGAAAGTGATCAGCCGATTGCGCTCCGGCGAGCCGCTGACGAACTGGTAGCGGCGCGCCATCTTGATGGCGCACTCCAGAGCTTCCGCACCGGAATTGGTGAAGAACATGGTGTCGGCGAACGTCGCCTCCGTCAGCCGGTTGGCGAGCCGTTCCCCGCCCGCAATGCGGAACAGGTTGGACGTATGCCAGAGCTTACCGGCCTGCTCCCGCAGGGCCTCCACCAGATGGGGGTGGGCATGGCCAAGCACATTGACAGCAATGCCCGCCGTGAAATCGAGATAGCGTCGCCCGTCCGTCGTGACGAGCCAGCAGCCCTCTCCCCGCTCGAATTCGAGGTCGATACGCGCATAGGTCGGCAGAACGGGGGTAATCACGGACCCCTCCCAAGGGGTTGGCGGGCCACGCAGTCGTAGCCACATAGGTGGTCAGAAATGCCAAAGGCCGCCCCGCTTGAGGACGGCCCGACGGCGGGGATTCTAATGATCGCGCGCGCGAGGTCAACCGGGCTGAGCCGTTAACGGGATTGTAAGGACTTGGGGAAAACAGGCCGGCGACTCAATCTCGCACTGTGCGAGAGTCTCCGCATATTGTAGCCTCTCAACCGTCGACTACGACATGTCGTGCGACACTTTCCAAGTGGCGTCGGGCACCTCGGCTCCCGCGTGCGAAAGCGCGTTTTCGGGAACGAGGTCGGAGTCGGCGAAATGCGGCGGGAACGGAGTCGGATCCGGCTGAGCCGGCCTGATCCGGGAACTCTGGGTCCATTTTAATTGGGGACGGGCGCACGCCTTTGGCCGCGCGTACGTCCCTTGGAGGAGAACGATGAGCTGGAACGACGAGCGCGTCGAACTCTTGAAAAAGCTCTGGAGCGAAGGCCTCTCCGCGAGCCAGATTGCAAGCGAATTGGGCGGTATCACCCGCAATGCGGTCATCGGCAAGGTGCACCGCCTCGGCCTGTCCGGCCGCACCAAGAGCGTCGCGGCGCCGGCGCGCCCGCGCAAGACCGCGCGTCCCGAGACGCCGGCCCAGCAACAGCGTCCGGCCAATGCGCCGCAGCGCCCTGCCACCCATGGCAATACGGCCCTCGCGCAGATGCCAGAAGAGGATTTTGAACCCGCTCCCGCGCCTGCCCCAGTGGTGGCGGACAATGTGGTGTCCATGTCGCAGCGCTGCACCATCATGAACCTGACCGAAGCCACCTGTCGCTGGCCCATTGGCGAGCCGGGAACGGACGGCTTCTATTTCTGCGGTGGCCGCAGCGTCACCGGGCTGCCTTATTGCGCGACCCATGCGCGCCTTGCCTACCAGCCGGTGCAGGATCGCCGTCGGGATCGCCGCCTCGCTTATCTGTGAGATGCGCGCGCGGGTTCCCGGCCCGTCCTTTGGACATTTCCGAGCGAAACGGCAACCGGTTCACGTGAAGGCAACGCGTTAAGACAATGAGATAGGGTGCACCGGCAGTTCGATGAGACGCTGACGCACTCCAGACTTGAAAACGGCCGGCCTCCTTCATGAGCGCCGGCCGTTTTCGTTGAGGGCGCAGGGGGCCAAAAGGAAACGCCCGGCGCAAGCGCCGGGCGTCCCGTCAGGCACAGGACCTGAAGTTTCAGTCGTTGATGGAAGCGCCGGACGCCTTCACCACCGGGGTCCATTTGGCGATCTCTGCCTTCACATGGGCGTCGAGCTGGGCCGGGGTGGAACCCACCGTCACCGCGCTGAGATCCGCGAGCTTGGCCTTGACCGCCGGGTCGGCCACGGCCTCCATGCAGGCCTTGGCCAGCTTGTCGATGATAGCAGTGGGGGTGCCGGCCGGCGCGAAAATGGCGTTCCACGAATAGGTCTCGTAGCCGGGCAGGCCGGACTCGGACACCGTGGGCATGTCGGGGGCGGCGGGCGAACGATCCTTGGTGGTGACGGCGATGCCGACCACATCGCCCTTGCGGATGGCGCCGATGGACGAGGGCAGGTTGTCAAACATGATCTTCACCTGGCCGGACAGGAGGTCCACCTTGGCCGGGCCGGCGCCCTTATAGGGCACATGAACCATCTTCACGCCCGCCATGCTCTCGAACAGGGCGCCCGAGAGATGCAGCGGGGTGCCGACGCCGGACGAGGCATATTCATATTTGTCCGGATTGGCCTTGAGCAGCGCGATGAGCTCGGCTGTCGTCTTCACATTCAGCGAGGGATGCACCACCACCACGTTCGGCACGTTCACCAGCAGCGAGACCGGCGCGAAGTCCTTCACCGGGTCATAGGGCATCTTGGTATAGAGGGCCGGGTTGATGGCATGGGTGGCCACCGTGCCCATGAGAATGGTGTAGCCATCAGGCGCTGCCTTGGCCACCGCCGCGGCGCCCGCATTGCCACCGGCGCCCGCGCGATTTTCAACCACCACCGGCTGCTTGAGGATATCGCCCATCTTGGCCGCCACGATGCGGGCGACGATGTCGGTGGATCCGCCAGCGGCGAAGGGCACCACCATCCGGATCGGCCGGTTGGGGAAGTCCTCCTGCGCCATGGCCCCACCGGTGAAGACTGCCGTGGCCAAAGCGAGGACTGCGAGCAGGCGTTTCATCAGGCGCTCTCCTTCTGTGCGTTTCCGGTGCGGCTGAGCCGCGCCGTTTTTCCTTACCCCCGGGCCATGGGACGCAAGGGTGGCGGGGATATTGGACGAATTGCGCAGAGAGGCAAAGGGCGCGTGCAGCGCGCACGGAGCTTTCAGGGCACCAGGGCACACGACTTTAGTTGAAGGCCAGCCTGCCCGCGCGGTAGCCTACCGCCAATGCCCGAAAATGAGGCCCGGCAGGCGGACATGCTCCGCCGACCGGGCCTGAAACACGTCGCGCCTCAATGGGAACGGGCGAACATCTCGTTGAAGGAATAGCCGGCACCCCGCACTGTGCGGATGGGGTCCATCTGCCGGCCGCGATTGATGGCCTTGCGCAGGCGACCCACATGAACATCCACGGTGCGCTCGTCGATATAGACGTCCTGCCCCCACACGCCGTCCAGCAACTGCTCCCGCGAAAAGACCCGTCCGGGGCTCTGCATCAGGAATTCCAGGAGCCGGAATTCAGTGGGGCCGAGATGGATCTCGCGCCCCGCCCGATGGACGCGGTGCGTCTCCCGGTCGAGCTCGATATCGCCCGCCCGCAGGAGGGTGGCCACGTGCTCGGGCTTGGCCCGCCGCAGCAGGGCCCGCACCCGGGCAAGAAGTTCGGGGACCGAGAAGGGCTTGACCACATAATCATCCGCCCCTGTGGCCAGGCCCCGCACGCGTTCCGTCTCCTCGCCGCGAGCGGTGAGCATGATGACGGGCAGGCGCTCGGTCTCGGCGCGGGTGCGCAAGCGGCGGCACAACTCGATCCCGGACAGGCCCGGCAGCATCCAGTCGAGGATGACGAGGTCGGGAACCGCCTCCCTGAGGCGGGTCTCCGCCTCGTCACCCCGCCCCACATTGTCCACCGCATAGCCCTCGGACTCCAGATTGTACCGGAGCAGAAGGCTAAGCGGTTCCTCGTCCTCGATAATCAGAATACGCGCGGGCACGGATCATCATCCCTGAAGGGCTTGTCCCGGAAAGGTGACGGCGGTTTCGCTGGAGCGGTCCGCCTTCGGACGCTCGTCCGAGAGCATCTGTCCGGTAACCATGTAATAGACTGTCTCCGCCACATTGGTGGCGTGGTCGCCGATGCGCTCGATGTTCTTGGCGCAGAACAGAAGATGCGTGCACACCGAGATGTTGCGCGGATCTTCCATCATATAGGTGAGAAGTTCGCGGAACAGCGAGGTGTACATGGTGTCGACGACGCTGTCGCGACCCCACACCTCAATGGCCTTCGCTTCATCCTTGCCGGCATAGGCGTCGAGCACTTCCTTCAGTTGCTCAAGCACCAGGTCGGACATGTGCTCGACCCCGCGCACCAGCTTCTGAGGGTGGTACTCGCCCTCGATGGCCAGGACGCGCTTGCCCACATTCTTGGCGAGGTCGCCGATGCGCTCCAGGTCGGAGGCGATGCGGATCGCCGCGACCAGCTCGCGCAGGTCGGTGGCCACCGGCTGGCGCTTGGCGATGACGAGGATGACCTTCTCCTCGATCTCGCGCTGCATGTGGTCGACGCTGGCGTCCAGCAGGATCACCTTCTGGCCCGACGCGGTATCGCGGCGAATGAGGGCGTTGACGGAATCGGCCACCAGGCGCTCGGCCTGGCCGCCCATCTCGACCACCTTGCGGCCGATTTCTTTCAGCTCGGCATCGAAGGCCGATACGATATGGTCGGGCATCGTTTTTACCCCTGCTGGGTCAGCCGAAGCGGCCGGTGATGTAGTCGCGCGTCTTGATCTGGCGCGGATTGGTGAAGATGACGTCGGACGGGCCGACCTCCACCAGCTCGCCCAGATAGAAGAAGGCGGTGATATCCGCGCAGCGGGCCGCCTGCTGCATATTGTGCGTCACGATGACGATGGTGAAGTCCTGCTTCAGCTCGTCGATCAGATCCTCGATCTTCGAGGTGGAAATGGGGTCGAGCGCCGAGGTGGGCTCGTCCAGCAGGATCACCTCCGGCTGCACCGCGATGGTGCGGGCGATGCACAGGCGCTGCTGCTGGCCGCCGGACATGCCGAGCGCCGAGGTGTGCAGGCGGTCCTTGGTCTCTTCCCAGATGGCGGCCTTGCGCAGGCAGCTCTCTACGCGCTCATCCATCTGCGACTTGTTCAGGCGCTCGTGGAGGCGCACGCCGAAGGCGATGTTGTCATAGATGGACATGGGGAAGGGCGTGGGCTTCTGGAACACCATGCCGATGCGGGTACGCACGATGGTGGGGTCCAGCTCCTTGCCGACGATGTTGACCCCGTCGAACAGCACCTGCCCGTCGGCGCGCTGGCCGGGATAGAGGTCAT
Source organism: Aquabacter sp. L1I39 (assembly GCF_017742835.1). Lineage (GTDB taxonomy): Bacteria > Pseudomonadota > Alphaproteobacteria > Rhizobiales > Xanthobacteraceae > L1I39. Next base: position 1,391,340 of record NZ_CP072392.1, on the reverse strand, counting down.
ACATGCGGTTGAACACCCGCAACAGGGTGGACTTGCCGCAGCCCGACGGCCCGATCATGGCGGTGACGCGCTTCTCGGGGATCTCGAAATTGATGTTCTTCAGGGCATGGTTCTGCCCGTAATAGAAGTTGAGCTTGTCCACCTTGATCTTGGTGGGCGCCGACATGGCGTCCGGCTTGGCGGAGACGGAAGCGGCGATATTGAAATTGGGGTCCACGGCGGAAGTCATGTGCGGCCTCTTGGATCTCGGAGCGCCGGCGGCATCGCCCGGCATTGGATCTCTGAGCGCCGGGCCCAGTGGCCCGGCCGGTTGTCATCAGGGCCTGGCGCCAAGGCCAGGCGAGGACCGCATCAGCGGTCCGGAACTGCTCACTTGTTGCGGGCCAGGAACAGCCGGGACGCCACGTTCAGCACCAGCACGCCCACCGTGATCAGCAGCGCACCCGCCCAGGCGAGCGCGACCCAGTCGTCGAAGGGGCTGCCCGCATACTGATATATGGCGATAGGGAGGCTGGCCATGGGCTGGGACATGTCCAGCGACCAGGAATTGTTGCCGAGCGAGGTGAAGAGCAGCGGCGCTGTCTCGCCGGCCGCGCGGGCAATGGCGAGCAGAATGCCGGTGACGATGCCCGCGCGCGCCGCGCGCCAGGTCACCATCATCACCACCTTCCACTGCGGCGCGCCGAGCGCGAAAGCCGCTTCGCGCAGCCCCACGGGAACGAGGTTCAGCATGTCCTCGGTGGTGCGCACCACCACCGGGATCACCAGGATGGCCAGCGCGATGGAGCCCGCCCAGCCCGAGAAGCCGCCGAACGGCACCACCAGCAGCTGGTAGATGAACAGGCCCACCAGGATGGACGGCGCCGACAGCAGGATGTCGTTCACGAACCGCGTCGCCGAGGCGATCTTGGTGCCCTTGCCGTTCTCCGCCAGGAAGGTGCCAGCGAAGATGCCGATGGGGCCGCCGATGGCAAGCGCCACCGCCACCTGGATCAGCGATCCCACGATGGCGTTGAGCAGGCCACCATTCTGGCCGGGCGGCATGGTGATGCGGGTGAAGACGTTGGTACCAAGGGCCGGAAGGCCCCTGGCGACCAGGGTCCAGAGGATCCAGGCCAGGAGGAAGATGGCCAGGACGGCAAAGCCGGTGGAAACGGCCTTGACCAGATTGTCCTTGGCGCGGCGTGCGGCAAGCGATGCCATGACGGGTGCCTCCCGGATCAGTCGAGGCGCGAGCGCACGAGGGCGCGCGACACGGCGAGAACGATGAAGGAGATCACGAACAGGATGAATCCCAGTTGAAGCAGCGAAGTCAGCTTCAGCGAGCCGATGGAGGCTTCGGGGAACTCGTTCGCGATGGTGGATGCGATGGTCGCGCCGGGCGCGAACAGCGAGGCCGACAGGCGTGTGGCATTGCCGATCACGAAGGTCACGGCCATGGTCTCGCCCAATGCTCGGCCAAGACCGAGCATGACCGCGCCCACCATGGCGGTGCGGCCATAAGGAACGGACACGTTCTTATAGACCTCGAAGGTGGTGCAGCCGACGCCGTAGGCCGATTCCTTCAGCATAGGCGGCACCGATTCCAGGGTCTCGACGAACATCGCGGTGATGAAGGGCACGATCATGATCGCCAGGATCACGCCGGCGGTGAGCATGCCTGAGCCGAGCGGAGGCCCCTGGAACAGGGCGCCGAGCACCGGGATCGGGCCGAGCCACTCGATGAGCGGGGGCTGCACATAGGCGCCGATCAGCGGAACGATGACGAAGAAGCCCCACATGCCGAAGATGATGGAGGGCACCGCGGCCAGCAGTTGAACCGCCACGCCGATGGGGCGCTTCAGGCTCTGCGGCGCGATCTCGGTGAGGAAGAAGGCGATACCGAAGGACAAAGGCAGCGCCACCACGACCGCGATCACGGAGCTGAGGAGCGTGCCGTAAATCATTACCAGGGCGCCGAAATTTTCGGTCACCGGGTTCCAGGCGGCGCTCCAGATGAAGTCTAGGCCGAAGGCCTGGAGGGCCGGCAGGCCGCCTTTGAAGAGCTGGGCGATGATGAGCCCGAGCAGCAGCAGCACGAGCATGCCACAGCCCCAGAGCGTGCCCACGAACACCGCATCCGCCAGCGCCCCCCTGGGCTTGGCCTTGTCGAGGGGCGTCAGCGCCCCGGCCTTTACCTGTTCGATCGTTGCGTCCATTGCCCGCTCTTCCCCAGTAGCGCCCGCCACGCGGCTGCGTGGCCCGATTGGCTCCGCGCGAACGGTTCGCGCACGGCCGAACATTGCGTGTCCTCTGGACCCCGGGCGATCGCCGCGCCCCGTATGTGAGGCTGCGCCGCGTCCTTGGTCCTCATCGCCGCTCCGGTGCGACCGCGCTCCGCTTCAGGGGGCAGCCCGCTCCGAGGTGCTGGCGATGGTGCTGAATGTGACGAAAGGAGGAGCCTCCGCTCCATCCGCGCGTGGCCCGGACGCTCGCGCAGCCGGGCCAAGCCGAAGACCCCGCCGCACCATCGGCGCGGCGGGATCGATCCCTCAAGATCAGAGGACGGGCTTGCCGTCGGGGGTCTTCACTTCGGACTTCCAGGCGTCCTTGACCTTGGCCACCACGGATTCCGGAAGCGGGATGTAGTGCAGCTTCTCGGCGATCTCGCGGCCTTCCTTGCCATACGCCCACTCGAAGAACTTCATCGCTTCGCGGGAAGCGTCCACATTGGTGGGGTTCTTCGGCAGCAGGATGTAGGTGGCGGACACGATCGGCCAGGCGGTCTCGCCGGCGGTGTTGATCATGGACGCGGCGAGGTCCTTGGCGTTCGCCCAGTCGGCGGCGGCGGCGGCTTCCTCGAAGGCCTTCTCGGACGGCTTGACGAACTTGCCGGCCTTGTTCTGCAGCTGGGTCACGTTCAGCTTGTTGGAGGCGGCGTAGATGAACTCCACGTAGCCGATGCCGCCCTTCACGTTCTTCACGTTGCCGGTGACACCCTCATTGCCCTTGGCGCCAGCGCCGGTCGGCCACTGCACGGAGGTGGCAGCACCCACCTTGGACTTCCACTCCGGGCTCACTTCGGAGAGGTAGGAGGTGAAGATGAAGGTCGTGCCCGAGGCGTCGGACCGGTAGACCGGCACGATGGCGGTGGAGGGCAGCTTCAGGTCGGGATTGAGGGCGGCGATCGCCTTGTCGTCCCACTTGGTGATCTTGCCGAGATAGATGTCGGCGAGCACGGGGCCGGTCAGCTTCAGGTTGTCGGAGCCGACGCCGTCCAGATTGACGGTGGCGACCACGGAACCGATCACGGTCGGGAACTGCAGCAGGTTGGCAGCCGCCAGCTTGTCGCTCGCCACGGGGGCGTCGGAAGCGCCGAAGTCGACGGTGCGGTTGGTGATCTGGTTCACGCCACCGCCGGAGCCGATGGACTGGTAGTTCAGGCCGTTGCCGGTCTTCTCCTTATACTTGGCTCCCCAAGACTGGTAGACAGGAGCCGGGAATGACGCGCCGGCGCCATTGATGTCGACGGCAAAAGCATTGCCAGCGAACAGGGATCCGGCGAGCGCAAGCGCCGCGCCAAAAGCGGTGACGTGTTTCACGGGGTATCTCCTTGCCATTCCCAAGTCGCCCAAGGCCCGAAGCCGCGAGCAACGCGGGGCTTCGACCTTCTAACGGCGTGGCGCCACCGTTCTATGACCGACGAGTGACACCTTGATGACGAGTCAAGTCCTTGAGGAGGCTGAGACTTTCTCCCGCGCCACGATTCGCTCCATCCGCACCGTAAAAATAGCGCCCTCGCCAGGCCGGCTGTCGATCAGGAGACGTCCGCGATGGCGGGCGACGATGTGCTTGACGATGGCGAGGCCAAGCCCGGTGCCGCCCTGCTCGCGGCTCGCCGCAACATCGGCCCGGTAGAAGCGCTCGGTCAGGCGTGGCAGATCCTCCGCCGCGATGCCGGGCCCGTAGTCGCGCACCGCGATGACCACGGTCTCGCCCTTGCCCTCACGCTCGGCGCCAAGGCTCACCTCCACCTTCCTGCCGGAGGCGCCATACTTGAGGGCATTCTCCACCAGGTTCTCGAACAGGCGGATCAATTCATCCCGATCCCCCAGCACCATGAGCGGGTCGCCGTCGCGGTGTACAGCCAAGTCCACGCCACGCTCCCGCGCGAGCGGGCTCAGCGTCTCGCACACATGGCCCATCAGACCACCGACCTCCATGGGGGTCTCCGGCCGCACATGCGCGTTCAGCTCGATGCGGGACAAGGAGAGCAGGTCGTCGATGAGACGCGACATGCGCCGGGCCTGGGCCGCCATGATGCCGAGAAAACGCTCGCGCGCCGCCGCGTCGTTGCGGGCAGGACCCTGCAAGGTCTCGATGAAGCCGGACAGGGAGGCAAGCGGCGTGCGCAACTCATGGCTGGCATTGGCCACGAAATCCGCGCGCATCTGCTCCACCCGCCGCTGCTGGGTCAGGTCGCGGAAGGTCAACAGCACCGCGTCCGGTGCCCGTTCCGCAACGGACTTGCGGTCAGTGCCGTCGGAATCGAGCCGCAGCGGCACGATATGGGCCTCGAGCCAGCGGTCGAGGGGGATGCGCTCGCCGAATTCCACGCGGCGGGGAATCCCGTCCAGTGCGCATTCCCGCACCGCTTCCAGCACCTCGGGCACGCGCACCACGAAGGAGAGCGGATCGCCCACCCGCGCCGGGCCGATGGCGAGCGCCACCCGTTCATTGGCGGTCAGGATGTCGCCTTCCTTGCTCAAGAGCAGCGCCGGCTCCGGCAGCGCAGCCACCAGCGCGCCCATCTGCGTGGTCACCCGGCGACTGGGACGCGGCGTCTCGGAGGGCTCCGCAGGTGCTGCGGGGGCCGAGAGTTGGACGACAGGCTGGAGCGCCCATTGCGCGCCCGCCATGCCCAGCACCATGAGCGCGAACGCCCCCGCGCCCAGCATCGGATCGAGGAAGAGGCCGACCGCCAGCGACACCAGGATCACGACGGTTGCGAAGGCGATACGCGGCCACACGAGAGCGGTCTCCTCTGCGGCCCGCCGACGCGCCGCCGTCGATGCCGCCTTTCAGCCGGATGCCACACGGCGCCGGTCGCTTAATTTTGATATGGTGGAACGCTTTCACGAACACAATAAGACAGAGGTCGCCAAACCGCCGCAACGTCATGCCATCACGGGGCCTTCCGGACCGCGCGCCCGATTCCCTTTTCTCTTGGATGGGCGCGGCGGCCCGACCGCCCCATTTCCCCTTCCAGCGGGCGACCGCCCGATCTAAGGATGGCATATGCAGGCTCACCGCTTCCTCCGATCCGTGATGGCCGGATCGCTCCTGTCCGCCGTCGCACTCAGCGCGGCGCTGGCGGATCAGGTCCCCCTCCCCTCCACCGACTTTGCCCTCAAGGCCAAGGCCAAGGATGACGCGGTGGTCGAACTCTGGCACGCAGGCGATAAGATGCGCGTGGTGGTCAACGGCCCGCGCCTGCCGGCCACCGTCGCCGGCATCGTCGACATGAAGCGCGCCAAGATGGTGATGATGCTCCCCGACATGCCGAAAATGGCCGTGGAGGCGGAAGTGCCGGATGCCTACCGCACAGCCGTGGTGACGGGCGAGGGCACGAAGGTCGGCACCAGCCAGGTGATCGGCGAGACCTGCGACCTATGGAAGGTCACCACTTCCAAGACGGTGACGACCCCCGTGGTCTCCTGCATCACACCGGATGGCATCGTGCTGAGCACGGACGTGGAGGTGAAGGGGAAAATGGAGCGTGCCTATGAGGTGACGAGCCTCACCCGCGGCCCGCAGGACCCAGCCCTCTTCCGCCTGCCGCCCGGCACTCAATTGGTGAAGGTACCCCCGGGGGCGGCCAACATGCTACCCGGCCTGCTCCAGGGCCTCGGTGGCCTGAAGCGCTGAGTTCAGCCCCTTGGGGCCCGGGCGGCGACACGCACGCCGCCCGGTTTCGGCCTATTCGGCCGCGTCCTTGCGTGGCGCCTCCGGCAGCGCCGCGATCATCTCCCCGTCCTTCGCGGCCCGCCGCCGCCGCAGCGAGATCATCACCTCACGCGAACCCAGCAGCAGCAGGGAGAAGGCGAAGGGCACGATATAGTAGAAGAGGCGGAACAGCAGCAGGGCGCCGACCATCTCCTCCTTGTCGAACTGCGGCAGTGCCACCAGCAACGCCGCGTCGAACACCCCAAGACCGCCGGGCGCATGGCTGGCAAAGCCGAGAAGTGTCGCGGTGACAAAGATGACCGCCAGTGAGATGGGATCGATATAGGGGCTCGTCGGCATCAGCATGTACATGGCGGCCGCGCACAGGCTGAGGTCGAGGATGCCGATGCCGATCTGCACAAGGGTGGTGGGGCCGGCGGGCAAGGTTACGTACCAGTCGGACTTGCCGATCTTGCGCGGGGAAGCGCTGACCCACACCACATAGGCCACCAGCGCCGACAGCGCGCCCACCCCGATAAGACGATTCACGAAAGGCGGCAGCTGGTCCACCGCTGTCGCGGCTTCCGGGTGCAGCGTGATGCCGAGGCCCAGCACCGCAATATTACCCAGCCAGAAGGTCAGGCCCGCCACGAAGCAGATCTTGGCCACATCGATGGCGGTCAGGCCCCAGGCGGAATAGATGCGATAGCGCACCGAGCCGCCGGTGAGCACCGTGAAGCCCACATTGTGCCCCACCGAATAGGAGCAGAAGCCGGCGAGCGCCGCCACGCGATAGGGCACGTGCTTTCGGCCGATGGTGCGCAGGGCGAAGAAATCGTAGAAAGTGAGCGTCAAATAGGCGAGTGCCACCAGAACGAATGCCGCCAGCACATGGAGCGGGTCCTTATTGCGCAAGGCCTCCAGCACCTGATCGAACTTCAGGTCGTGCAGCATGCGATAGAGCACGACGACCGCGAAGGCGATGATGGCGATGCTCACCACGAAACCGAGGCCGTGCAGACCGACCTTGTCGCGCAGGAACGGCCACACTTTCTTACGTATCATCGCTCACCGTCCCCCTCGGCCCCGCCGCCGTCCTGCAAACAAGCATGTTCACGGATGTTTTTGAAAGTCCCTCGACGTGGGGGAGCCTCACCTTTGTCCAATCTCGGCCCGCCCTGTCCCGCCAGCGCGCCAACGCGCCGTCATAGACATGGGGCCTCGTCCTTGTGCGAAACAGACCGCCTGAGGCGAAGCCTGATTGCCGAAAGGAGGGCTCCTCCTAGACCCGCAACGCGGCCATCCCAAGGCAGGGGGACGCCAGCGGGGCCTTGACCGGATGCCCCTTGGTGGGCCCTCCACGGCGGCACGCTTGCGGCCCCGCCCCGTCCCCGCCGGAGGCGAAGGACCCTGCACGCCCCAAGCGCTGCCCTACATCTTGACCGGATAGCCAAGTTCCATGGTGCGGTTGCGCGGCAGGCCGAACCGGTCCACCGAGCGCTCCGCATTGCGCGCCAGGAACGCGAAGATGTGGGCGATGATGTCGCGCGGCCGCAGAATTTCGTCCGGCGGGATGATGCGCTCGTGACCGATCACATAGATGGATTCATCAGGATCGATGCCTCGGGCACTCAGCGCAGGTCCCAACACCGAGGGCACGTCGATCTGCTGCATGTATCCAAAGCGCAGGTCCACCCGCACGAAACCGCCGTCCAGCAGCGTCACCTTGACCCGATCCTCCACCGAGACACGTGGCCGCGAGGCGATCCAGACCGACACGATCACCGGACGCTCGAACCGGACGCGCATCACATCGGCCATGCGCGAGAGCGCCACCGGCGTCATGGCGCCGGCGCGGGACAGGAAAATGGCCGTGCGCGGGCTGATCCCGTCCTGGGCTCGTTCCTTGCGGGCGACGAAGCTGTCCAGCGGCTCGGTGAAGCGCACCTGCTGCGCCACCACGGCCTCAAGGCCCCGCCGCCAGGAGACCATGACCAGGATGACGATGCCTGCAATGGTCAAAGGCAGCCAGCCGCCATCGTGGAGCTTGGTGAGGTTGGCGGTGGCAAAGGCAAGGTCGAGGCTCAGGAGACCGACGGCCAGCGCCACCACGGCGGGCTTCGGCCATTTCCAGGCCCGGTTCACCTGCGCGATGAAAAGGATGGAGGTGGTCACCATGGCGAAGGCGACGGCGATGCCATAGGCGGAGGCGAGGCTGTCGGAGGAGCCGAAGCCCAGCACCACCGCGATGCAGGCGATCATCAGCAGGAAGTTCAGCCGCCCCACATAGATGTGCTGCTCATTGTGCTCGCTGGTGTAGCGGATGCGCATGGGCGGCAGATAGCCAAGCTCGATGGCCTGCTTGGCGAGAGAAAACACACCGGTGATGATGGATTGGGAGGCGATCACTGTGGCGGCAGTGGCCAGCACCAGAAGAGGAATGTCCAGCGGATCCGGGCACAGGTCATAGAAGGGATTGCGTACCGCGCTGGGCTCGGTCAGGAGCATGGCACCCTGGCCGAAATAATTGAGCAGCAGGGCGGGCATGGCGGCGAACAGCCAGGCCCGCGCGATCACGCGACGGCCGAAATGGCCGAGGTCCGCATAGAGCGCCTCGCCGCCGGTAATGGCGAGGAAGCACGCGCCGATGATGACGCCGGACAATGCCGTATGATCCATGACCAGGCGAATGCCATGGCGGGGATCAAGGCCCATCAGCACCTGCGGTGCCTTCAGGATGCCGTAGACGCCCAGCACGGCGAGGGAACCGAACCACGCCAGCATGATCGGACCATAGAAGGCGGCGATCCGCTCCGTTCCCGCCCGCTGGGAGAGGAACACACCGGCCAACACCAGCACGGTGAGCGGCAGCACCCATTCGTGCATGCGAGGAGAGATGACTCCGAGCCCCTCGATGGCGGAGAGCACGGACATGGCCGGGGTCAGAACGCCGTCGCCGATCAGCATGGCAGCGCCCAGCAGGCCCGCTGCCAAAAGATACCATCGCAGGCCGATGGCGCTACGGTGAAGATCCAGCAGCGTGACGAGGGCGAGGATGCCGCCTTCGCCGTCATTGTCCGCGCGTAGAACCAGCATCACATATTTGATCGTCACCGACAGGATGATCGACCAAGTGATGAGTGAGAGGAGGCCGAGCACGTCGCTCGCCAGGAAGTTCACGCCCCCCACTGCCATGACACCCTGTTTCAGGGCATAGAGCGGGCTGGTGCCGATGTCGCCGAAGACGACGCCCAGCGCCCCGATCTCGGCTGCGAAGGGCAGGATGCGTTTGCGGTCCCGGATGACGCTCGAGCGCATGTCACAAAGCCCAGAGAATCACCGTTTCAGCGAATATGACGCGCCACGCGCGCCGGACCGGACGCCGCCGCCGGCCCGAAGGCCGCCGGCAGGGGGCCGCAAGAGGCCGGTGGGCAGCCTCCGAATGTGGCGACAGCACGAAGGTGCATCATCGAACCCGTCGAAGATCACGTCCAAGACCGCCCCCCACCCGCGCCACGGACCGAGCGTCGCGCAATGCCTCACACCTAGCCCCGATTGCCTTGCGTGACAATGACCTGATGCGAGCGGGCGCGCCGGGGCGACCGGTCATAAAAAAACCCCGGCGCGGAGGCCGCGCCGGGGGGATGACATCCTGAGCGACTGGCCTCAGTAGCGATAATGCTCGGGCTTGAACGGGCCGGTCTGCGACACGCCGATATAGGCGGACTGCTCGTCGGTGAGCCGCGTCAGCTTGACGCCGATCTTCTCCAGGTGGAGGGAGGCGACCTTCTCGTCCAGGTGCTTGGGCAGGGTGTAGACCTTCTTGTCGTACTGCCCGGGCTTGGTCCACAGCTCGATCTGGGCCAGCGTCTGGTTGGTGAAGGACGCGGACATCACGAAGCTCGGATGGCCGGTGGCATTGCCGAGATTCACCAGGCGGCCTTCCGACAGCAGGATGATGCGCTTCTTGTCGGGGAACTCGACCTCGTCCACCTGCGGCTTCACATTGTGCCACTTAAAGTTCTTCAGCGCAGCGACCTGGATCTCGCTGTCGAAATGGCCGATGTTGCAGACGATGGCACGGTCCTTCATCGCGCGCATGTGGTCCACCGTGATCACGTCCACATTGCCGGTGGCGGTCACGAAGATGTCCGCGCGGGGCGCGGCCTCTTCCATGGTGGTGACTTCATAGCCTTCCATCGCCGCCTGGAGCGCGCAGATGGGGTCCACCTCGGACACGATCACGCGGCAGCCGGCATTGCGCAGCGAAGCGGCAGAGCCCTTGCCCACGTCGCCGAAGCCCGCAACCATGGCCACCTTGCCGGCCATCATCACGTCGGTGCCGCGGCGGATGCCGTCCACCAGGCTCTCGCGGCAACCATAGAGGTTGTCGAACTTGGACTTGGTGACGCTGTCATTGACGTTGATGGCGGGCCACAGGAGCGTGCCCTTCTTCTGCATCTCGTAGAGACGATGCACGCCCGTGGTGGTTTCCTCCGTCACGCCGCGGATGTTCTTGGCGAGCTGGGTGTACCAGCCGTGCTTGTGCTTGAGGCGGCGCTTGATGGCGGCGAAGAGGACTTCCTCTTCCTCATTGGTGGCGCCATCAAGGAAGGCGGTGTCGCCCTGCTCGGCGCGCAGGCCCAGATGGACGAGGAGGGTGGCGTCGCCGCCATCGTCCAGGATCATGTTGGGAGTGCCGCCATCGGCCCACTCGAAGATGCGGTGGGTGTAGTCCCAATACTCTTCCAGGGTCTCGCCCTTGATGGCGAAGACAGGGGTGCCGGCGGCCGCGATGGCGGCGGCGGCATGGTCCTGGGTCGAATAGATGTTGCACGAGGCCCAGCGCACGTCGGCGCCGAGCGCCTTGAGGGTCTCGATTAGCACGCCGGTCTGGATGGTCATGTGCAGGGAGCCGGCGATCCGGGCGCCCTTCAGCGGCTGGGAGGGGCCGTATTCCGCGCGGGTGGCCATCAGGCCGGGCATTTCGATCTCGGCGATGTCCAGTTCCTTGCGGCCCCAATCGGCGAGATTGATATCCTTGACCACGTAATCGGCACTCATGAGCTTCACTCCGTCCGGGGTTGCGGGCGCCCGGAATGCGCCATCCCATTCGAGCGGGGATGTAACATGGCGGCCCCGCCGTCGCAATCAAGATATAAACAAATGCTTATATGCTTGAAAAGCAGCGGAGAGTCCGCGACTTGCGCCTATCGCATGAGAGCCTTGCGTGGGGCCACCCGGCGTGAAAAGAGCAAGGCTTTGATTCTGGCCGTTTTTGTGTTATACAAAGCGATACAGTCGTTTGCTTCCTGAACCATCCGCATCGTGCCTGAACATTGGCGCATTCTCGGGAACATAGGGGCGAGAATTCGGGCATCCGGCCACCGCGGCACGGATGCGGCTGAGCAGTAGTGGTCATCGACTGATTATGAGCGGGTTGTCGGGCGTTCCGGCCGAGACCCAGTCGCCAGCGATAGGTGCAGCACCGCCCGGATAATACCGGACGCGGGCGGACGCGCGCCAGCACGATCCGGCCTCCGGGCCGGATCAGGAGTGGTCAAGAGCATGTCGACAAAGAAGACTGCCCAGGTCCGCCTTGGTTTCAAGACGGGCGAGCATATCGTGTACCCCTCGCACGGCGTCGGTCGTATCATGGCCATCGAAGAACAGGAAGTGGCCGGCTTCAAGCTCGAACTGTTCGTCATCTCGTTCGAGAAGGACAAGATGACCCTCCGGGTTCCGGTACCCAAGATTGCCACCGTTGGCATGCGCAAGCTCTCCGAAGGCCCCGTGGTGGCCAAGGCGCTCGACACCCTCAAGGGTCGCGCCCGCGTCAAGCGCACCATGTGGAGCCGTCGTGCTCAGGAATATGAAGCCAAGATCAATTCCGGCGACCTGATCGCCATCTCCGAGGTGGTGCGCGACCTCTACCGGTCCGACGCCCAGCCCGAGCAGTCCTATTCCGAGCGGCAGCTTTACGAAGCCGCGCTCGACCGGATGGCCCGCGAGCTGTCGGCGGTGCAGAACCTCACCGAGACCGAGTCCATCAAGCTGATCGAGCAGCACCTCCAGAAGGGCCCGCGCCGCGGCGCTGCCAAGGCTGAGGATACGGACGCCGATCTCGACGCCGACCTGGAAGCCGACGAGGCGGCCTGACCGCCCGCACTTCCTGCTTCTCGTCCCAAGGAAAAGGCCCGGGCGTCACCGCTCGGGCCTTTTTCATGTCCCCATCCCCCTGCCCGCGCGCCCATGCCCCGGGGGGCGTGGCCCACAGGGCCGCACCGCCAGAGGGCCGCGCCGACACGCGCTCACGCAAACAGGCTGTCGATGTCGTCCTGGGAGACCACATTCTCGTCATCGGCAAGGGCGGGGCCATTCAGCAGCGCCTCGTCGCCTTCCCGGGCGATGATGCCGGCTTCCTGGGCCACCACTTCGGCGCCGCCCCAGATCTCCGTCATGCGCTGCACGCGCTGCTCGATGAAGACGAGCAGCTTGACCACCTTGCGGATGCGCTGGCCGGTAATGTCCTGGAAGTTGCAGGCCTCGAACGTCTTGATGACGTTGCCCTGGATTTCTTCCGCGATGCTCAGATCATCGCCGGACAGACGGCCCAGCAGCGCATTGACCGACGAATCGATGGCCTCGGCGCAGGACAGGATGGCCTCGGTGGCCTCCTCCGTGTCATAGACCACCGCGTCCAGCTCGTCGGTGGCGCGGAACAACTTCTCGCCTCGCGTGCCTTCCGAATGGAGACTGGCGATTTCCGTCTTGGTGTTGCGGATGGCGTCCTGGATGGTCTCGATGCCTGCCCAGAGCACGTTGCGGTCGCGCTCGCGATCCGCTTCGGGGTCGCGCTGGTTGAACTTTGCGATCTCCGAGCGGATCTCGACCAGTTCCTGCAGCACGCGGCTGAAATTCGGGTCTTCGACCGCCACCATCTCGATGCCCGCAGGAGCACCGGTGGCGGCGGGGGCAGCGGACCTGGCCGCCGCGGTTGCCTCAATCCTGAAGGGGCGCCGGCTGGCCATCATGGACTCCTCCTGCCTTCTGCTTCGCCGTCGCTATTCTATAAATCGAACCGCATTTCGCCGAAAGACCTCGGCAAAACCGCCCGCAAGCTCCGCGCAAGCTAAAATACACTACAAGGTCAGCGTCATACCGGCGATCTCTCCGCCGGAACTACTTATCCCTGCGCCCCGCTGACGGAGTGAGCCATGGCGGTTGATTTGTCGATGCCGGTCCTTGTGGTGGACGATTACAAAACCATGGTCCGCATCATCCGGAACCTCTTGAAGCAGATCGGCTTCGATGATGTGGACGAGGCCGCGGACGGAACCGAGGCCCTGGCGAAGCTGAAAGAGCGCCGCTACGGGCTCGTTATTTCCGACTGGAACATGGAGCCCATGACCGGCTACGAGCTCTTGAAGCGCGTGCGGGACGATGCGGATCTCGGCGAGATCCCCTTCATCATGGTCACCGCCGAAGCCAAGTCCGAGAACGTGATCGCCGCCAAGAAGGCCGGCGTGAGCAACTATATCGTGAAGCCCTTCAACGCACAGACGCTCAAGGGCAAGATCGATACGGTGTTCGAGGCTTGAGCACCGCAGGCCGCGCCGCGCGCTGATGCGGCGCAGCCGGGGGCCCTTCCGTCCCCTCCCATGCGTGGGCGCCGATGCGGCGCCTCTCCTGCCGCCCCGACCCGCCCGGCTCCTCGCCCGGCGGGCGAGGGCTTTTGTGCGTTCTGCGCCCCACCTGCTGCCCCGGCGCTCGTGCGCGTGTGCTCCATACATGGCCGCGGACATGTGCGCGTAAGCCATTGACCGGAAATAAGCTCTTCGTCATCCACCTGCCCTCTTCCACCAGCCCCACGGCTCAAAGGGGCCTTGCGTCAGGCCACCCTTGGGAGAGGACCGGGATTGGAATTGCTCCAGATCCGCAGGCAAGACCGGTCCGATCCGCCCCCTCCATCGGCCATAACCGTCACCAAAATACCGTCCCTACGTATTCCTACGGAGCGCAACCCTTCCGAGTATGGCGTCGATCGGGATTTCACACTCAAAACGGAGGGATTCTTCCCTCCAAACGCGAACGACTTCACCTTGAGGCAGACCGCCGCCAAATCTAATTGTTTACACATCGGTTGAGCGCCACGCCAAAGACCCAAGCTCGACACCAACCGGCAGATCTACTGAATTACGGGGGATCCCACCATGTACGTCGTCGTTGATCACCGGCCCAGTGTCGCCGAAAGCTATGTCTCCAGCTTCGCGCGTGAAGGCTTTTCCTCTCAGAGCTTCAGCAACGAAGAGTTCCGGGAGTGGATCCACACCGCTTCAGAGGCCGATATCGGCGCGGTGGAGAGCTTTCTGCTTGGTGACTTCGACGCTCGCCCGGCTTTTGCGGAAATCATCCGCACCCACAGCCCCGCTCCCATCATTGCGCTCGCCGACATCAAGTCGCTGTCCCAGACGCTGGAACTGTTCACCGCTGGCATTGACGACGTGGTGCGCAAGCCGGTCCATGTCCGTGAGATCGTGGCCCGCGCCGATGCGGTGTGGCGGCGGCTGAACTCCGCCACCGGCCCGGCACTCACCGGCCGCCTCCAGGTCTATTTCGATGGCCGCGACCCCACGGTGGATGGCACCCCCCTGCCGCTCCCCCGGCGCGAGCGCCACATCCTCGAATATCTGGTCAAGAATTCGAAGCGCCGGGTCACCAAGACCCAGATCTTCAACACCATCTATGGCATCTTCAATGACGACGTGGATGAGAGCGTGGTCGAAGGCCACATGAGCAAGCTGCGCAAGAAGTTGCGCCTGCAGCTCGGCCACGAGGTCATCGATGCCAAGCGCTATCTTGGCTACCAGTTCATCGGGTGAGGCTCCTCCCACCCCACCTGACCCCGCGCCGGCCGCCCCGCCGCCGCGGGGTCTTTGTTTTTCAAGCTTTTGCCAGCCTTCGACTTCCCCGCCCCGGCAAGCCTGACGCCAGCTTGCGCGCCTAATCATGCCATGCGGCCGCACATTCGCCGCTCGACCAAGATTTGAGCGGCCGCGCCGCCGCCCCGCCTGGAGATGACAATGCGTCTGACCTTGAAAACATCCTTGATCGCGACCGTCGCGCTGCTGGTGGCCATGCTCGCCTCGCTGAGCGCCATCTCGATCTACCAGCTGAACGGTGCATCCAAGCACATCAACGAAATCACCACCAATTGGCTGCCCAGCGTCCGCGCCGTCGGCGAAATCCGCTACCTGGTCACCCGCATACGAGCCGTGGCCGTGCGCGCCGTTCTCGTGCAGGACGCCAAGCTGCACCAGCAGGCGGTAGACCGCGCAAAGGACCTGGATGTTCGCTTCAAGGACGCGGCAAAGACCTATGAAGCCGTCATCACTTTTGACAGCGAACGGGAAAACTGGCGCACCTTCCAGGCGGAATGGGCGACCTATATGAAGATGCAGTCGGACATGTTCGGCGCCTATGGGCGCAAGGATATCGAGACCCTTCAGAAGCTGGCGACGGATTCGGCGGTGCAATTCGACGATGCCATGAAGTATCTGGCCAAGCTCGTCGGAATCAATGACGATGCCGCGAAGGCCGAGAGCCACGCCAGCTCGTCCGAGATCGCCACAGCCTTCTGGATCATCGGTGTCTTCAGCCTTCTGGCGCTCGTCATTGGCCTTGCCGCCATCGTCTTCGTGGTCGTCGGCGTGGTGCGCCCCATCAATCGCATCACCACCTCTATGCAGGCCGTTTCCGGCGGCAATCTCAACGCTGAGATCCCGAGCCTCACCGCCAAGAACGAGATCGGCGAGATGGCCCGCACTCTCGAAATCTTCCGCGACGGCCTCGCCGAAACGGAGCGCATGCGGAGCCAGCAGGTGGAGAAGGAAGCGGAGATGGCGCGCAAGATCGTTGCCGAGCGCAACGCCATCGCCGATGCCTTCCAGGCCAAGATGGGCGCCATCGCCGACCAGTTCGCCGGTTCGTCCACGGAAATGTCGGACGCCGCCCGCAACCTCTCCGCCACCGCCGAGGAAACCTCCCGCCAGGCCCATGCGGTCACCAATGCGGCCGAAGGCGCCTCCAGCAACGTGCAGACGGTGGCCGCCTCGGCGGAAGAGCTGTCCGCTTCCATCCGCGAGATGAGCGACCAGGTGTCCTCGTCGGCCGAGATCGCCCGTTCGGCGGCGAACGAGGCAGAAAAGACCTCGGAGAACATCCAGCAGCTCTCGGCCGCTGCCCAGAGCATCGGCCAGGTGCTCTCGCTCATCAAGGATATCGCCGAGCAGACCAACCTGCTCGCCCTCAACGCCACCATCGAAGCGGCGCGGGCGGGGGATGCGGGCCGCGGCTTCGCCGTGGTCGCCGCGGAGGTCAAGGAGCTGGCCGCGCAGACCGCCAAGGCCACCGACGAAATCTCCTCCAAGATCAACGAGATCCAGAACGCCACCAACTCGACGGTGACCTCGATCTCCTCGATCGTGTCCACCATCAACAATGTGCGCGACCTGACCGCCATCATCGCCGGCGCGGTGGAAGAGCAGCGGGCCGCCACCAGCGAGATCGCGGCCAACACCCATCGGGCCGCCATGGGCGCCACCCAGGTGACCAACAACATCTCCGGCGTCGGCCAGGCGGCGGGCATGACGGGTTCGGCGGCGACCCAGTTGATGAGCCTGTCCTCGTCCCTCTCCGCCCAGTCGCAGGACCTGCAGCGGGAAGTCTCCACCTTCGTTCAGTCCCTGCGGGCGGCCTGAGGCCCCATATGACCCGCCCCACACGGGGCGGGCCTGCAAAAGAAAGGGCGCCCCGCAAGGAGCGCCCTTTTTTGTCCTGACAAGGCTTTGCAGCGCGCAGACCGCGCGGTGCCGGTGGCGCGGTCGGTCAGTCCAGCTTGATGCCGAACCGGGCCGCCTGGCGCTGGACAAAGGCTTCCATCCGCTCACGCCCTGGCTGGGTCAGCTGAACCAGGATGCGGCGCTTGTCGCGGGGATCCGGTACACGGTCGATCAGCCCGGCATCCTTCAAGTCATCGATGCGGCGCAACGCCGTGGTGGTGGGTGCGCCCGACGCGATGCACAGGCTGGTGACAGAGATCGGCCGCCCGCTGGCTTCGGCCACCGCCAGATCGAGCATCATCTCCCAGGCCGGATCGGAGAACAGCCCCGCCTGAAAGATGGCGTCACGATCGGCGCGCGCGGCAACCAGGGCCTTGAGGTAATTGGGCCGCGCATGGCCGATCGCAGGGGCGGCCTCCTCCGCCTCGCCCGAGACAGCCTGATCCTCCACCAGCGAGATGGCGCGCGCGATGGAATGGGCCACCTCTTCCGCGGACAGGGGCTTCTGGAGGAAGTCCACCGCCTGCAGGCGCAAGGCACCCACCGCCCGGTCGAGCGAGGCATGGCCGGTAATGACGATGGCCGCCATGGGCCGGTTGTGGCGGCGCATCGCCAGCTTCTGCAGGAGTTCGATGCCATCGATGCGCGGCATCTGCACGTCCGTGACGATGATCTGGAGCGCCTCGTGCTTCTGGACGAGATCAAGCGCCGCGACCGCCGTCTCGGCGGTGCGCGTGGGGATGCCCAGCATGCCCAGCCCCTCGCTCAGCTCGGCGAGGATGTCCGGGTCGTCATCCACCAGAAGAACCCGCGGTTCGCTCATTCCACTTACACCCATGAGCCGTCAACTCTCGCTTACGCTAGCGCGTCCCCGATACCGCCACCAGAGAAGTCTGACGATCCTTGCACCGCTTAAGCAGCCCGAGGAGATCATCCGCCTTCATCTTTCGGGCCACTATAAAGCCCTGCACCAAGTCCACCGCCGAGCCGCGCACCAAAGCGAGATCCTCCGGCGTTTCCACCCCTTCGGCCACCACGTGAAGGTCCAGCCCATGGCCGAGGTCAGCGATGGACTGGAACACGCTGCGCGCCTTGCCCCAGTCGCGGGCGTCGCGCAGCAATTCCATGTCGATCTTGATCTCGGTGACCGGCAGGTTGGCAATCTGCAACAGGCCGCTCTGGCGCTGGCCCACATCGTCGAGAGCGAGGCCGAATCCGGCGATACGCAGCCGGGCGAGCGCAGAGAGCGCCTCGCTGGAGGCGATATAGAGCGCGTCCTCGGTCAGTTCAAACACCACGCTGGACGCCGGAAGACCCGCCGCCTGAACGGTGCTGGTCAGCGCCCCCGCCACGCCGGCGGTCAGGAGCGCATCAATGGGCAGGTTGACGCTCACCTTCCCGTCCCAGCCAAGTCCACGCCACCGCACGCACAGCGCCACCGCCTGTTCGAGAACGTGGCGGGTGATGCCAAGGGAAACGGCGGATTCTGCGGCGGCGGCCGCCAGGATTTCGGAGGGTCCCACAAAGCCGATCCCAGGAACCGTGCCTTCCAGCAGCGCCTCGGCTCCGGCAAAGGCAAGGGTGTCCGCCAATACGAGCGGCTGGAAATGAACCGGAAGGCTTCCCGCGGCGAGCGCCAAGCGCAGCGCATCCAGCACCACCTTGCGGTCGCGTCGGGGCGAGACAGCGGCCAGGGGCGGCAGGCTCGGACCGGCCTCCAGCAGGTGCAGCAGATCCTCCGGATCGAACGGCTTATGCAAGAGGCCGAGCACGCTCAGCCCGTCCCGCCGCGCCGCGTCCGCCACCGTGCGGATGACATCCTCGCCTGACCCGCTCACCAGGATCACCGCCGGGGCCTTGGGGCGCCGGGACAGATATTTGAGAACCTCCATGCCGTCGATGGAGGGCATGGCCAGGTCCAGCAGCAACACGTCATGGTCGGCCATGTGCGCGTCGGTGAAGAAGCGGGCATCGCCGGAAGAGGCCACGCGATAGCCGTGCCCCTCCAGGAACTCGCCGAGATCCTCGCGGAAGTCCTGCTCGTCATCGAGAATGAAGATGGAGCGTTCCAGCGCGGTGCTCATGGGCGCCCCCCTCGCGTCGTGCCGGGACGTGGCGCCACGCTACAGGGCTGAGGGCGCGAAGGGTTAGCGCACGACCACAGCGGGCCCGCCATCACTCCAATCCGCCCAGGTCCGGGCGTTTGTCCCATCCCCATCACGCGCGCCCCACTGCTCCGGCAGAGCCTATGCGAGTTTTGCGACAAAGCCAGCCCCGCCGCAACCGCTGGACCGCAATCCGCATCCTTCGTTTCACATAACGGTCATAGCCCGGCTGCGGATCGCGAGCCATTCGGACAAGCCCTGAGAAGGACGGAAAAATAATCACATTTCGCAGCAAGGCGCCCAGTGCTGACGGTGGGGGAGATCATGCGGCGGGCACCATATCCTCAACCGAGACCGGCAAGGTGATGTCGAAGCAGGCGCCCCCATCCGCATTGGTGGCGCTGATCTGCCCATGCATGTCGCGCAGCACATTGCGCGAGACCGCAAGGCCAAGGCCGGTGCCCTTATCCGCCGGCTTTGTGGTCATGAAGGGCTCGAAGATGTGATCGAGGATATGAGCCGCGATGCCGCCGGCATTGTCGCAGACGCGGATATGCACCTGCCCGTCGCCCGGATGCGCCCGTACGCGGACAGTGGCCCCTGCAGGCACGCTGGCCTCTCCCCCGAAAGCGTCGCGGGCATTGACCAGGAGATTGACAATGACCTGCTCGAACATGGTCTGGTCGCCGCGCACCGCGAGGTCGGGCGGAAGCTCCAGTTCGAGCACGAGGCGGATATTGGCGGCGCGGTATTGCTCGGCGACGAAGCTTGCCGCCAGCTCGATGGCGTGGCGGGCGGAGAAGGGCTCCTTCTGGTCGCTGGGCATGCGGCCATAGCGGCGCACCTGGTCGGTGATCCGCTTGGCCCGGTCCACCTGGGCGCCGATGCGGTCGAGCTTGCCGAGAACGGCCTCCGCTTCACCGCCGCCCTTGACGATGCGCACCGCATTGGCCACCGCCATCTTGATGACGGCCAGCGGCTGGTTGAGCTCGTGGGCGATGGCGGTGGCCATCTCTCCGAGCGTGGCGAGCTTGGCGGTCTGCATGATCTGCAGTTGAGAACTGCGGATGCGCGTCGTGTCCGCGAGCACCAGCAGCAATTGGCGCCGGCCTTCCCACAGGACCGGGCTCAAGGCCCCGCGCAGAGAGATCACGTCACCTCGGGCGCGCGGGAAAGTGAGGTTGATGAGCCCCCATTGCGGCTGGCCAGGGCTATCGGCCACGTCGAAGGCGAGCTGCACCAGGCGCACCCATTCCTCGTCCTGCGGGGTCGCAGCCACCAGATGCGCCGCATGGGGGTTGATGAACAGCACACGCCGCGTGTCGGCGTCGATGATGATGGTGGCCGCCGGCATGGCCTCAATGATGGCGCGCAGATTGTCCTGCATGGCGCGGGCGGAGCGCTCCAGCTGAGCCAGTTCCGCCACCCGCCGCGTATCTCGCACCGACTGCACCACCAGGATCACCACCAGCGAGATGGTGGCAATGATCAGCAGGGCGAAGGGGACGCGCGCCGGATTCCGGGCGAGCTCCTTCTCCCGCTGAAAGACCTTGTCATTGAAGGCCACAGATTCCTGCAGCACCGTCTGGAGCCCGACTTCCAGAGGCTGGAGATCTTTGTTCAGGCCTTGGAGCAACGTTTCGACCGCCTCTCCGGGGTCCTGATGGGCGAGGCGGTCGCTCCAAAGGGCGAGGCGGTGCTCCGTTGCCATCAGCGCCGCCTGACGGGTGGAGATGCTCTCCAGGGCGAGCATTTCGGACGAGGTGTGGAGAATGTTGACGCGTGAGATCAGCAGTTCCAGGCGCAGCACCAGGTTCTGGATACGAGCCTGCGACGGCTCAACCCGCACCTCCGCAAGCGCGGCCTTGGTCTTCAGGAGTTCCAGCTGGGCCTGGTAGGTGGCCCAGCCGGTGCTGCGGATGGACGAGTTCAACAGCGTGCGCTGCGCACTCTGCGCGTCGAACAGCATGATGGTTGCGGCAAACAGAACCACGATCGCCCCCGTCAAGGCCGCGGGAACGATGAAGGCGCGCAGCGAGCGGCGTTTAAGGGACGACAAAATCGATGGCCTTTACTTGCCAGACCATCCGGGTCCGGTACATCTGGCTCTGGAGCTTGGGGTTGCGGTCGATGGGATACATCACCCAGAATGGCCCCTTCTCCCGCACCTTCATGGGCGCCCCATTGAGACGGATGGAAAGAATGGCGCCGTTCTGCTCCCAATCCTCCGCCGGCACCGTGGCCATGTAATCATTGAGCGCCACCACGATGGCCCGTTCCACCGGCAGCGCCCGCTGACCCGCAAGGACGGCGAGGCTCGGCCCCTCGAACGTCTGGCTGCCCTGGGTCCAAGGGGTCTGGGTCACGATGGTCTCGGAGGGCAGCTTCGCCAGTTGCTCCAGGCTCAGCGACTGTTCGGAAAGGATAGCGCCACCATCGCGGATCCAGCGCAGTTGCACCGTCTGCGCCTGCGCGCCAGGCGCGGCCAAGACCAAGCCAGCCAAGACCAATCCGGCCAAAAGGAAGGCGGCCGAGGAAAAGACAGTCACGAGACCCGACAGGGTTCGCACATTCATCACCATAAGCCCCACCCCGACCGCGGCCGGACCACCCCCGCAGAGCGTCCACCGCTGCTGCGATGCTGACACAAATTGCTGCGCAGCGGGGATGGAATTGGCTCCGAAATGGAGGCAACTCTCCCCAATCGCTACCGCTCCGGTACAGTGCGGCCAAAGGCCGCCGGGATCTGCCTCCCGTGCCCGGGCTTGCCCTTCGCGTTCGCCCCTGCGAGAAGGCAGGCATTATGATCGTGCTCGACGATATTTCGCTCCGCATTGCCGGCCGTCTCCTCCTGGACCATGCCTCGGTCGCCTTGCCCGAGAATGCGCGGGTGGGCGTCGTCGGCCGCAACGGCACCGGCAAGACCACACTCTTTAAGGCACTGATGGGCGAATTGGAGCTGGAAAGCGGCCATGTCCGCTTGCCCAGCCGGGCGCGCATCGGGCGGGTGGCGCAGGAGGCGCCGAGCGGGCCCGACAGCCTGCTGGAGCGGGTGCTGGCGGCCGACACCGAGCGCGCCGCCCTGCTTCAGGATCGCGAGACCACAACCGATCCCATGCGCATGGGCGAGATCGAGGCGCGTCTCATCGACATCAACGCCCATTCCGCGCCCGCCCGCGCCGCCCGCATCCTGGCGGGCCTCGGCTTCGACGAGGCGGCGCAGGCGCGCCCCTGTTCGGAATTTTCCGGCGGCTGGCGCATGCGCGTGGCCCTCGCGGCCCTGCTCTTCACCGAGCCGGACCTGCTGCTGCTGGACGAGCCCACCAACTATCTCGACCTGGAAGGCACGCTGTGGCTCCAGGATTATCTGGCGAGCTATCCCCGCACGGTCATCCTCATCAGCCATGATCGCGACCTGCTCGACACCTCCGTCGACCACATCCTGCATTTCTCGGGCGGCAAGCTGAACCTCTATCGGGGCAACTTCACCCAGTTCGACCGCCAGCGCCGCGAGCGCGCGCTCCTCGACCAGAAGGCCCGCAAGAAGCAGGAGGCGCACCGCGCCCATATGGAGGCCTTCATCGCCCGCTTCCGGGCCAAGGCCACCAAGGCGCGCCAGGCCCAGTCCCGCATCAAGGCACTCGCCCGCATGGAGCCTTTGGCGGCGGAGGTGAACGAGCAGGACGCGGCCATCTCCATCCGCCATCCCGAGCGCCTGCTCTCCCCGCCCATCTTGGTGCTGGAGAAGGTGGCGGTGGGCTATGAGCCCGGCAAGCCGATCCTGCGCAATCTCAACCTGCGCATCGACGAGGATGACCGCATCGCCTTGCTCGGCCCCAACGGCAACGGCAAGTCCACCTTCGCCAAGCTCATCGCCGACCGCCTGAAGGCCCAAAGCGGCAACGTGGTGCGCGCCGACAAGCTGGAAGTGGCCTATCTCGCCCAGCACCAATTGGACGAACTGGTGCCCGGCGACAGCCCGGTGCAGCATGTGCGCCGCCTGATGCCCGATGCGCCCGAGGCGCGGGTGCGGGCGCGGGCGGCGGAAATGGGTTTTTCCGGCGGGGCCGGCGACACCAAGGTGTCCGCCCTCTCCGGCGGTGAGAAGGCGCGCCTCCTTCTGGGCCTTGCGGCCTTCAACGGGCCGCACCTGCTCATCCTCGACGAGCCCACCAACCATCTGGACATCGAGGCCCGCGCCGCGCTCATCAATGCCATCAATGACTTTCCCGGCGCGGTCATCCTGGTCTCCCACGACCGGCATTTGCTGGAAGCCTGCGTCGAACGGCTGTGGATGGTCGGCGGCGGCACGGTGAAGCCCTATGACGGCGACCTCGACCAGTATCGGCGCGAACTTCTGAGCACCGCCGGCTCGGGCAAGATGTCCGGCGACGCCCGCAAGGGCGAAGAGGCGCCCGACGCGTCCGCCTCGGAGGACACCGCCGCCCCCCTGCGCAAGAAGGTGCGGGATGCGGAAGCCCTGATGGCGAAGCTGGAAAAGGACATCGCCGCCATCGACAAGCGCCTGGCCGATCCCAAGATCGAGAAATTCCCCAACGACGCCGCCCGCCTCAACAAGCAGCGGGACGAAGCTGTCGAGGCCCTCGCCCAGGCGGAGGAAGCCTGGCTGGAAGCGAGCGCGGAGCTGGAGGCGGCCACCGCCTGAGCGGGGCGGATGGCGCCTTTTTCCTGAAGCGAGAAGGGTTTTTCCGCCCCCGCACGGAACCGACGGCGGGCACGGATCGATATGTAGGGGAACCTTGTCGTCACCTGCCGCGTTCAAGCCGGCGGGGGGCTCAAGGATCGGCGCCACGGTCCCCCGTCCGCGTCCGTCCGCCGCCCAGATGAGCAATGCCCGCCATTCGCGCCTGGAATCTGTCTTCGCTCCACTCCCCCCTCCGTCCCGGCAAGGGAGGCTGACATGGCCGACCCCATCGCCCCCGGCGACGCCCCGCTCTGGTATAAGGATGCGGTGATCTACCAGCTGCACGTGAAGTCGTTCTTCGATTCCAACAATGACGGGATCGGCGACTTTCCGGGCCTCCTCGCCAAGCTGGACTACATCGCCGCTCTCGGCGTCAACGCCATCTGGCTCCTGCCCTTCTATCCCTCGCCCCGCCGGGACGATGGCTATGACATCGCCCTCTATGAGGGCGTGTCGCCGGACTACGGCACCATGGAGGATGCCCGCCGCTTCATCGAGGCGGCCCATGCCCGCGGCATTCGCGTCATCACCGAACTGGTGGTGAACCATACGTCCGACCAGCACCCCTGGTTCCAGGCCGCCCGCCGCGCGCCCAAGGGTTCGCCGGAGCGCAATTTCTATGTCTGGGCCGATGACGACCAGGGGTATCAGGGCACGCGGATCATCTTCCTGGACACCGAGAAGTCCAACTGGACCTTCGATCCGGTTGCCGGCCAGTATTTCTGGCACCGCTTCTATTCCCACCAGCCGGACCTGAACTTCGACAACCCGGAAGTGCTGGAGCGCATCCTCTCGGTCATGCGCTTCTGGCTGGACCTGGGCGTCGATGGCCTGCGGCTTGATGCCGTGCCCTATCTTATCGAGCGCGAGGGCACGTCCAACGAGAACCTCACCGAGACCCACGACATCCTGCGCAAGATCCGCGCGCATCTCGATGCCAATTATACCGGGCGCATGCTGCTGGCCGAAGCCAATATGTGGCCGGAGGACACGCAGCAATATTTCGGCGAGAATGCCGATGAATGCCACATGGCGTTCCACTTCCCGCTGATGCCGCGCATGTACATGGCGATTGCGAAGGAAGACCGCTTCCCCATCACCGACATCCTCAGGCAGACGCCCTCCATCCCCGAGACGTGCCAATGGGCCATCTTCCTGCGCAATCATGACGAGCTGACGCTGGAAATGGTCACCGACGCGGAGCGGGACTATCTGTGGACCGTCTATGCCGCAGACCGGCGGGCGCGGCTGAATCTCGGCATCCGCCGGCGCCTCGCGCCCCTTCTGGAGCGCGACCGGCGGCGCATCGAACTGATGAACGCCCTCCTCTTCACCATGCCCGGCACCCCCGTCATCTATTACGGGGACGAGATCGGCATGGGCGACAACATCCATCTGGGTGACCGCGACGGCGTGCGCACGCCCATGCAATGGTCGCCGGACCGTAATGGCGGCTTCTCCAAGGCGGATCCCGAGCAACTGGTCCTGCCACCCATCCAGGACCCGCTGTCGGGCTATTTCGCATTGAATGTGGAAGCGCAGATGCGCGACCCCCATTCGCTGCTCAACTGGACGCGCCGCATGCTGGCGGTGCGCAAGGCCCATCCCTGCTTCGGTCGCGGCGGCTTCCGGCCGCTCTATCCGGGCAACCGCAAGATTCTGGCTTATCTGCGCACCTATGAGGATGAGACCATCCTGTGCGTGGCGAACCTGTCCCAGACGCTCCAGGCGGTGGAGCTGGACCTCACGGAGTTTGATGGCCGGGTGCCGGTGGAGATGGTGGGCGGCACGCCGTTCCCGCCGGTGGGGCGCCTGCCCTATCTCCTCACCGTGCCACCTTATGGCTTCTTCGCCTTCAACCTCGCCGCCAACGTGGCCGAGCCCTCCTGGCACACCAGCCCGCCCGAGCAATTGCCGGAATTCGAGACCCTGGTGCTGCGCGCCGGCCTCGCCGATGTGCTCTCCCCGCGCAACAAGGCGATCATCGAGCAGGAGGCGCTGCCCGCTTATGTGCGCCGTCGCCGCTGGTTCACCGCGCCGGGCGACGAGACCGCTTTGCGCAAGGCCGACCGGGCGCCCATCGACCGGGCCTTCATCGAATGGGCCATGCCCCTGCCCAAGGCGGGCGACCATGTGATGGTGGTGCAGATCGTCGTGGAGGCGGGCGGCGAGAGCGCGCGCTACATGATGCCGCTCGCCATCGCCTGGGAGGACGAACAGCCGAGCCCGCTCTCCGTGCAACTGGCCTTGACCCGGGTGCGGCAGGGCCGGCGCGTGGGCTATCTCACCGACGGGCTCACACTCGACCAATTGCCCCGCGCCGTGGTGCGGGCGCTGCGCTCCGGCACGGTGCTGGAATTGCCGGATGGCGGCGAACTGCGCTTCGTGGCCGATGCGGACCTTGCCGCCCTGGAGATCCCTGAAGACGCACCGGTCCAGCGCATCGGCACGGAACAGCCGACCGCCACCATCGTCATCGAGGAAGGAGCGGCCATCCAGGTCATCCGACGTCCGTATCTGGGCGCGCAGCCGCAATCGGAGATGATCCGGCGCCTGACATCGCTTGGCTTCGAGGGCACGCCGCCTTTGCTGGGGGAAGTGGTGCGCACCACCTCCGACGGGAGGTCCGCCGTGCTGGCGCTCATGCTTGGCTTCGTGCGCAACCAGGGCAATGCCCGCAACTGGGTGTTGGACCAGGTGAGCCGCGCGCTCACCTCCTCCGCCCAATCGGGTCGAGAGATCGAGCCGGCGTTCGAGGAGCAGATGTCCGGTATCATGCCCTTCCTGCGCCAGACGGGGCGGCGGCTTGCGGAATTCCATGCCTTGATGCGGACGGAGACCGACGACCCCGCCTTCACCACCGAGTCCTTCTCGCGCACTGAGGCGGAAGCGCTGGGGGAGGCCGTGGCGGCCCTGCTCGATGGGGCGCTTCAGGCCTTGAAGGAGCCGGCGGGCCTCGCGCCCGAGGACGCCGCCCGCGCCGCCGCCATTGTGGCGGTGGGCACGGACCTGCGTGCCGTCGCCACCACCCTGGCGGGCAGCCTTGCCGGAACGCCCAAGACACGCATTCACGGCAATCTGCATCTGGGCCAGGTGCTGGTGCGCGGCAATGATGCGTGCCTCGTCAATTTCGGCGACGAGGCGGGCAAGGCGAGCCCCTGGTTCGACCTCGCCAGCCTCATGCGGGCGCTCTCGTCCGCCTCCGCCGCCTTGGTGAATGCCCCTCACGAGACGGTCGGCCTGATGACGGAGGCGCTGCGCACGGAACTGCTCGACCGGTTCGCCAGCCGTGCCGAGCGGGCCTTGCTCGGCGGCTATGCGGACGGGGCCGGCGGGTTGGAGCGTGCGCTCATCGATCTGTTCCTTCTGGAACTGGTGGCGCGAGAGATTTGCACTGGCGCGCCTGTGCCGGCTCCGGCGGTGCGCACCTTGCACGGCTTTGCCATGCGCTATGCGGGCGCCGCCGATCCCGATCTTGAAGGCACCGTCCCCGCCAAGCTGGAGGAGGCGACCCCGTGAGCACCCCCACCGCGCCCGACCTCACCCCGTCCAGCCTCTCCGTCGGCGAAGTGCATGCGCTCCTGGAAGCCCGACATGGCGATCCCTTTCGGGTGCTCGGCCCTCATTCGGCATCCGATGGCGTCGTGGTGCGGGCGATCCGGCCCGGCGCGCGCCGGGTGGAGGTGGTGGCTGGCGGCGGCGTGGTGCCCCTCGCCCCGCAGCCGGACGGCATCCTGTTCGCCGGGCAGGTGGCGGGCCTTGCTTCCCATCCGGGCGCCTATGTGCTGCGCACCACCTGGCCGGACGGCGTGGTGGAGGAGAGCGAGGACCCCTACGCCTTCCCCCTCCTCCTGAGCGACGACGACCTCTATTTCATCGGCGAGGGCAGCCACCTCAATCTTGCCGATGCGCTGGGCGCCCGCGCCATGACGGTGGAGGGCATTTCGGGCGTGCGCTTCGCGCTCTGGGCGCCCCATGCGGCAGCGGCGAGCGTGATCGGCGATTTCAACATGTGGGACCCCCGCCGCCATCCCATGCGCCGGCGCAATGGGGGCGTGTGGGAGCTGTTCGTCCCGCGCCTGTCCCCCGGCGCGGCCTATATGTTCGAGCTGATCGGCCCCGACGGCAGCCGTCTGCCCCGCAAAGCGGACCCGGTGGCGCGCGCCACCCAGTGCCCGCCGGCCACCGCTTCCATCGTGGCCGATCCCGCCCCCTTCCCCTGGCAGGACGGCGCCTGGATGGAGAGCCGCGCCAGCCGCCATGCGGCCCAGGCGCCCCTCTCCTTCTATGAGGTGCACGCCTCCTCCTGGATCCATCCCGACGGCCGCCCGCCGGACTGGGACGCCCTTGCCGACCGCCTCATCCCCTATGCCACCGACCTCGGCTTCACCCATCTGGAGCTCATGCCGGTGATGGAGCATCCGTTCGGCGGCTCCTGGGGCTATCAGCCCCTCGGCCTGTTCGCGCCCACAGCGCGCCTCGGCCCTCCCGCCGCCTTCGCCCGCTTCGTGGACCGCTGCCACCAGGCGGGGCTAGGCGTGATCCTCGACTGGGTACCGGCCCATTTCCCGTCTGACGCCCACGGCCTCGCGCATTTCGATGGCACCGCGCTCTACGAATATGCCGACCCCCGCGAGGGCTTCCATCCCGACTGGAACTCGCTGATCTACGATCTCAGCAAGCCGCAGGTGGCGGGCTTCCTCATCGCCAGCGCGCTGGAATGGTTGCGGCACTTCCATGTGGACGGGCTGCGCGTGGATGCGGTCGCCTCCATGCTCTATCGCGACTATTCGCGAAAGCCGGGCGAATGGATCCCCAACATCCATGGCGGCAAGGAGAACCTGGAGGCCATCGCCTTCCTGCGCCGCCTCAACGAGACGGTGGCGCGGGAAGTGCCCGGCGCGCTGGTGATCGCCGAGGAATCCACCGCGTGGCCGGGCGTCACCGCGCCGGTCAGCGAAGGAGGGCTCGGCTTTTCCTTCAAGTGGAACATGGGCTGGATGCATGACAGCCTGCGCTATATGGGGCGCGACCCCATCCATCGGCGCTTCCACGGCTCGGACCTGACCTTCGGCCTTGTCTATGCGTTCTCGGAGCGCTACGTGCTGCCCATCTCCCATGACGAGGTGGTGCACGGAAAGGGCTCGCTGCTTGCCCGCATGCCCGGCGACCACTGGCAGCGCTTTGCGAACCTGCGGGCCTATCTCGGCTTCATGTGGGGCCATCCCGGCAAGAAGCTGCTGTTCCAGGGCTGCGAGATCGCCCAACCCACCGAATGGGACCACGACAGCGCCCTGCCCTGGGAACTTCTGGGCGAAGGCGCCCATCGGGGCGTGCAGTCTCTCGTGCGGGACCTGAACCAGCTTTATGGCGCCCATCCCGCACTTCACGCCGGGGATGCGGACCCGAACGGCTTCCACTGGGTTGTGGAGGACGACGCGGAGAATTCCGTCTTCGCCTTCCTGCGCCAGGCCCCCGGCGCCGCCCCCATCCTGGTGGTGTGCAACATGACCCCCACCCCGCGCGCGGGCTACCGCATCGGTGTGCCCCACGGCGGCCGGTGGCGGGAACTCCTGAACACCGACGCCCCGCTCTATGGCGGCTCGGGGGTGGGCAATCTCGGCGGGGTCACCGCGCAGGACATAGCAAGCCACGGCTTTTCCCACGCCCTCGATTTGACCTTGCCGCCCCTTGCCGCCTTGTTCCTGACCCCGCAGGAGACGTGATGAGCCCCCTCTTCCCCGACCGCCTGGAGCCCGGCAAGCCTTATCCCCTCGGTGCCCATGCGGACGGGCTGGGGGTGAATTTCGCGGTCTTCTCCGCTCATGCGGAAAAGATCGAATTGTGCATTTTCGACGAGCGGGGCCGGCGGGAAGTGGCCCGCCTGGCGCTACCCGAATGCACCGACGAGGTCTGGCACGGTTACCTGCCCGGCGCCTCCGAGGGTCTGGTCTACGGCTATCGCGCCCATGGTCCCTATGATCCTGGGCGCGGGCACCGGTTCAATCCGGCCAAGCTCCTCATCGATCCCTATGCGCGCCAGCTCACCGGCGCGCCGCGCTGGTCGGACAGCCTGTTCTCCTACCGTCTCCAGAGTGGCCGGGCGGATCTTGCCATGGACCGCCACGACAGCGCCCCCGCCATGCCCAAATGCGTGGTGATGGACACCCCCACCGACTGGGCGGACCGCCGCCCCGACGTGCCCTGGCCCGACACGGTCATCTATGAGGCCCATCTGCGCGGCCTGTCCATGAAGCGCGACGACATGGAGCCGCGGGTTCGGGGCACCTTCGCGGCGCTGGGTGATCCGCGCCTCATCGATCACCTCCACCGGCTCGGCGTCACCAGCGTGGAATTGCTGCCCGTGCACGCCTTCCTCCAGGACCGCTTCCTGGTGGAGCGGGGGCTGCGCAATTATTGGGGCTATTCCACCCTCTCTTATTTCGCGCCCGAGCCGGCCTTTCTCGGCCCGGCGGGCCTGAGAGAAATCCGGGGCGCGGTGCGACGCCTCCATGCAGCGGGCATCGAGGTGATCCTCGACGTGGTCTATAACCACACCTGCGAAGGCAATGAGCTGGGTCCCACCTTCTCCTTCAAGGGCCTCGACAATGCCAGCTATTACCGGCTGATGCCCGACAATCCGCGCTATTACATCAACGACACCGGCTGCGGGAACACGGTCAACCTCTCCCATCCGCGCGTGCTGCAGATGGTGATGGATTCCCTGCGCTATTGGGTGGAAGCCTTCCATGTGGATGGCTTCCGCTTCGATCTCGGCGTGACGCTCGCCCGTGAGCCCAACGGCTTTGATCCAGGCTGCGGCTTCCTGGACGCCATCCGGCAGGACCCGCTGCTCTCGCGGGTAAAGCTCATCGCCGAGCCCTGGGACATCGGACCGGACGGCTACCAGCTCGGCAACTTCCCGCCTGGCTTTGCCGAATGGAACGACCGCTTCCGCGACGGCGTGCGCCGCTTCTGGCGGGCCGAGCCCGGCCAGCGGGGCGAACTGGCGGCCCGCCTTGCGGGCACCAGCGAGGCCTTCGACATGCGCGCGCGCAAGCCCTGGGCCTCGGTGAATTTCCTCGCCGCCCATGACGGCTTCACGCTGGCCGACCTCACCGCCTATGATGAGAAGCACAACGAGGCCAATGGCGAGGATAATCGCGACGGCCATGGCGCCAACTTCTCCGCCAATTGGGGCGCGGAAGGGCCGACCGACGACCCCGCCATCCTCAAGACCCGCCACCAGGTGCGCAAAGCGCTGCTCGCGACCCTGATGCTCTCCCAGGGCACGCCTATGCTGCTGGCCGGCGACGAGTTCGGCCGCACGCAGAACGGCAACAACAACGCCTATTGCCAGGACAATGACATCTCCTGGATCGACTGGTCGCTGGCCGGCACGGACGAGGGCGCCGAGCTGATCGACACCTTCGCCCGCCTCGCGGCCCTGCGCCGGCGCTTCCGATTGCTGCGGGCGCCCCGTTTCCTGCACGGCCACCACGAGCCCCTACCCGGCATGGCGGACATTTCCTGGTTCGACGAGCACGGCACGCAGCTTGAGGGCGATGGCTGGCATGCGGATGGCGGCCACACCCTCAATCTGCGCCGCGCCGGCCCGGCGACGGATGGCGGCACGGACGTGCTGCTGCTGCTCATCAACGGCAAGGGGGAGGACACCACCTTTCAGTTGCCGGAACCGCCTCAGGACTGGCGGCTGGTGTTTGACAGCTCCGCCCAGCCCGAAGGCGAGCCCCTTGTGGAGGGCGAGACGCGCCTTGCCGGGCGCAGCGTGCGCCTGCTTGCAGCGCATCTCCCCGCCGCCTGATCGACCATCCCGAAGGACCTTGCGCATGACCGACGCGCTCACTCGCCTGGCCTCCCGCGCCGGCCTCTCGCCCCAATGGACGGACGCGTTCGGCCGGCCGCAAACCGTCTCGCCCGAGGTGCTGCGCGCCTTGCTGGCGACGCTGGGCCTGCCCGCCGCCACCGAGGCGCAGGTGGCCGAAAGCCTCGCCGCCCTGGAGCGCGAGCAGGCGGCCGTGACCCCGCCTCTCGTCACCGCCGATGCGGGCGCGCCGATCTGCTTGCCCTTCGCGGAGCGGAATGGGCGCGTGCGCTACCGCATCCGGCTGGAAGGCGGTGGCACGGTGGAGGGCGAAGCGGAGGCCGCCGGCGGCCTGCTTCCCCTGCCGGCGTTGGGGGATGCAGGCTATCACCGGCTTGAGGCGGGCGACGTTGTCACCACCCTGGCAGTGGCGCCGGAGCGCTGCTTCAGCGTGGGGGACGCTGTGCAGCGCCAGGATCCACGCCTCTGGGCGCTTGCGGTGCAGGTCTATGGGCTGCGGCGGACGGGGGATGGCGGCATCGGTGACTTTACCGGGCTCGGCGCATTCGCGGCGGACGCGGCGCGTTCGGGCGCCGCAGGGCTGGTTATGAGCCCGGTCCATGCTGCCTTTTCCGCCGACGCCAACCATTTCAGCCCCTATTCGCCCTCCAGCCGCTTGTTCTTGAACGCCCTTCATGCGGACCCGGCCGTGGTGTTTGGCCCCGAGGCTGTGGCGGGCGCCATTGCGACCCTGGGCGCCGGTACGGACATGGCGGCGCTGGAGGCCGCCCCGCAGGTGGACTGGCCGAAGGCCGGCCCCCTGAAGCTCTCCCTCATGCGCCACCTGTGCGCGAAGGTTCTGCCCCAGCGCCCCGACCTCTTGGCGGATCTGGCGGCCTTCCGCCGGGAGGGCGGGCAAATGCTGGAGGACCATGCCCGCTTCGAGGCCCTCCACGCCGCGCAGTTCGGCACCGACCCGTTCAAATGGCAATGGCGCTCCTGGCCGGAAGGGCTGCGACATCCCCGGTCACCGGAGGTGGAACGGTTCGCGCAGGATCATGCGGACGCCGTGACCTTCCATGCGGCCCTGCAATGGATGGCCGCCCGCTCCCTCCAGGCGGCGCAGGACACCGCGCGGTCCGCCGGCATGCCCATCGGCCTCATCGCGGATCTCGCAGTGGGCGCTGATGGCGGCGGCAGCCAGGCCTGGGGACGGCAGGAGGAGATGCTCATCGGCGCCACCGTGGGCGCCCCGCCCGATCTCCTCAATTCCATCGGCCAGGGCTGGGGCCTTGCGGCCTTTTCGCCGCGCGGGCTGGTAAATGGCGGGTTCGGCATGTTCCGCGACATGCTGGGCGCGGTGATGGCCCATGCGGGCGGGGTGCGCATCGACCATGTAATGGGCCTGTCCCGCCTCTGGCTCATCCCCGACGGGGCGCCGCCCGCGGCTGGCGCCTATCTGGCCTATCCGTTCGCCGACATGATCCGGCTGGTGGCGCTGGAATCCCAGCGCCGGCAGGCCATCGTGCTGGGCGAGGATCTGGGCACCGTGCCCTTCGGCTTCCGCGAGACGCTGGCGGGGCGTGGCATATTGGGGCTCCAGGTGCTGTGGTTCGAGCGGGAGGGCGCGGGCTTCAAGCGCGCCGCCGACTATTCAACCCTCGCCAGCGCCGTCACCGGCACTCATGATCTGCCCACCGTCCATGGCTGGTGGCGCGGCGGCGACATCACCTGGCGTGCGCCGCTCGGCCTTCTGGGCGAAGGCCGCACCGAGGCGGACGAGCGCGCCGAGCGCGAGGCAGACCGCGCCGCGCTCTGGCAGGCGCTTGGCGCTGAAGGCACGGCACCGGCGTCCGAGGAGCCGGATGGCGTCCTGAAGGCGGCGCTGGATTTTGTCGGCCGCACCCCCTCCCCCCTGGTGGTGGTGCCGCTGGAAGATGCGCTCGGGCGCACCGAGCAGCCCAACCTGCCGGGCACGGTGGACGAGCACCCCAACTGGCGCCGCCGCTATGACGGCGCGGCCGACACGCTGCTGGACGGACCAGACGTTCAGACCCGCCTAGCCACCCTAGCGCGGGCCCGCGCGACCTCCTGAACGGGCGCCCGCTCAAGCCCCGCATCCTCCTCAAGCCCCACCCTTGCACCCCGGCCTCCCGCGCCCCATATCGGGAAGCGTCGGGGTGCCGCTTAGGGCCCCGGCGGGAAGATGGCCGGATAGGACATCTTCCGAACCGCAAAGTCGCTTGACGAGGACTTTGGACATGTCGCGTATTTCCTCGCTGTCGAACCCGTTTCTGCTCGGCTTCGACGAGGTTGAGCGGGCGCTCGACCGGGTCACCAAGGGGTCGGAAGGCTATCCCCCCTACAATGTGGAACGGATCGACGCCGACGGCGGGCCGCTGAAGCTGCGCATCACCCTTGCGGTGGCAGGCTTTACGTCCGAACAGCTGGAAATCACGCTTGAAGAGAAGGAACTCACCATTCGCGGTCGCCAGACCGAGGAGGTGGACGGCCGTGTCTTCCTGCACCGGGGGATTGCCGCGCGTCAGTTCCAGCGCACCTTTGTTCTGGCCGAGGGCATGAATGTGCTCGGCGCGGAACTGCGCAACGGTCTTCTGTCCATCGATCTCGTCCGGCCAGAGCCGACCCGGCTCGCAAAACGTATCGACATCGTCTCCCGCTCGTGAAGGGGAACGGTGGTTCGACGTGACGCGTTTGCGGAGAGAGAGGAAGAGACAATGATCGAGAAGAGCACCCCCGACACCATCACCATCACGCCCGAGGCGCTCGCAGGCCTCGGCGGCGGAGAGATCGCCTATGTGCGGACCATCCGCTCGGAGGACGTGCAGCAGATGTTTCCCCAGGCGCCCGAAATCGCGCCGGGCATGACCCTGTTCACCCTCCATGCGGCCGATGGCACGCCCATCATGCTCACCGACAGCCGCGAGGCGGCGCTTGCCAATGCCAGCCAGCACGCGCTGGTGACGCTTTCCGTGCACTGACACCCGGCGGCCGGGGCGGACGCCCGTCCGCTCCCCCGCCGGCCCATGCAGCGCTTCGCCTTCCGGATGTTCGTGACAGACTTGCCCGCGGGCGAGTGCCGACCCAGCCTGCGCGTGCCGACGTGATCGCTCGCGATCAGGCGGCGTCGGAGGCTGGCGTGGTGGTGAGAAGCGTATAGATCGCCGAGGCATCGCGCGTGGCGCGCAGCTTTTCGGCGGTTTCCGGGTCACGCAGCATGCGCGCCACCCGCGCCAGCGCCTTGAGATGATCGGCGCCCGCCGCTTCCGGCGCGAGCAGGAGGAAGATAAGATCCACCGGCTCGCCGTCCAGCGCCTCGAAATCGATGGGCTTTTCCAGCCGTGCAAAGGCGCCGAACAGCTTCGGCAGGCCCGGCAGCTTGCCATGCGGGATGGCAATGCCGCTGCCAACGCCGGTGGAGCCGAGACGCTCCCTCTGAAGAAGCGTCTCGAACACCTCGCGCTGGTCGCGGTCCACAAGCGCGGCCGCCTGATGGGCAAGCTCCTGGAGAGCTTGCTTCTTGCTGCTCGCCCTCAATGACGGGAACACCGCTTCGGGAGCGAGGAGATCAGCGAGAGGCATGAATGCTTATCCCTGGCATCATCGGGCTCGGGCAGGCCGCCGGCCGAGGCTCATGCCTGCCCTGAAGCCCGACGGCCATCAATGTTTTTCTTCGGATGAGAAGGCGGCCGGATCCACCCAGCCCACATGCCCGTCCGGGCGGCGATAGACCACGTTCACGCGGCCATGGCCGGCGTGCCGGAAGACGACCACGGGCGCGCCCGTGATTTCCAGCTCCACCACCGCGTCACGCACCGAGAGGTTGCGCAGCTTGGTGGCCTGCTCGGCCACCACGGTGGGGCTCCAGCCCTCCAGCTCTTCCTCCTCGGCATCCACGTCCGGCACATCGAGCACGTAGCTCTGGGCGGCAAAGGCGCCATTGACGCCCACCACATTGCCGTGGCCATGGCGGTCCTTGACGCGCTGCCGGTAGCGCCGCAGCCGCTTCTCGATCTTCTCGATGGCAGCATCGGCGCAGGCATTGGCGTCCTGGGCCGCGCCATGGGCCTGGAGGTTCACGCCGGAATCCAGGTGCAGCATGCACTCGGACTTATACCCGGATCCCTCGCGGGCCACGGTGACATGGCCGGACCATCCGCCGTCGAAATATTTGGAGAGCACCTCGGTGATGCGATCCGACAGGCGGTGACGGAGAGCTTCTCCCACGTCGATGTTCTTACCCGAGACGCGTAGAGCCATGCGATTTGATCCCCTTTGGGTAACGGATGCGGTTCCCCACCCGAAGACCCTGTTCTTGCAAACCGGCCGGCTTATCAGTGGTAGGAGCGAGCGGGCGAACTGTCAACGAAATGCCGCACGTCAACCTGGAGGCCGCATGGTTGCTGGCCCCGCCGCCACCCCCTTGGGGCATCCTCCCCTGCCCTGATGCCACGAAATGGCCATCACGCCCCCGACTCAACGGACGTTTGAGGCGGGCGCAAGGGACACGGGCGCGCGGCACGGGGCAAAAAAACACCCCCGGCCCTTTCGGACCGGGGGCGGTGTCACACAAAACCGAAAGGCTGGATCAGGCGATCTCGGAGACGCCCTTGCGCTCGTTGCGCTTGCGCTCGTTGGGATCGAGGAAGCGCTTGCGCAGGCGGATGGACTTGGGGGTCACCTCCACCAGCTCGTCGTCCTGAATCCAGGCCAGCGACCGCTCCAGCGTCATGCGGATCGGGGGCGTCAGGCGCACCGCCTCGTCCTTGGAGGTGGT
Source organism: Aquabacter sp. L1I39 (assembly GCF_017742835.1). Taxonomy (GTDB): domain Bacteria; phylum Pseudomonadota; class Alphaproteobacteria; order Rhizobiales; family Xanthobacteraceae; genus L1I39. The sequence continues at coordinate 1,355,141 of NZ_CP072392.1, read as the reverse complement.
GCGGATGTTGGTGAGCTTCTTGCCCTTGAGCACGTTCACTTCCAGGTCATTGTCCCGGTTGTGGATGCCCACGATCATGCCCTGATAGACCTTCCAGCCGGGCTCGATCACCATCGGGCCGCGATCTTCCAGGTTCCACAGGGCATAGGCCACCGCCTCGCCGGACTCATTGGAAATGAGCACGCCGTTCACCCGCTGCGGGATCTCGCCCTTATAAGGCTCGTAGGCCTTGAACAGGCGGTTCATAATGGCCGTGCCGCGGGTGTCGGTGAGCAGTTCCGACTGGTAGCCGATGAGGCCGCGGGTGGGGGCGTGGAAGACCAGGCGCTGGCGGTTGCCACCGGAGGGGCGCATTTCCACCATGTCGGCGCGGCGCTCGGACATCTTCTGCACCACGGTGCCGGAATATTCCTCGTCCACGTCGATGACCACTTCCTCGATGGGCTCCAGCGTCTCGCCATTCTCCCCTTGGGAGTAGACGACGCGCGGCCGCGACACGGCGAGTTCGAAGCCCTCGCGGCGCATGGTCTCGATGAGGATGGCCAGCTGGAGTTCGCCACGGCCGGACACGAAGAAGGAGTCCTTGTCGGCGGATTCCTCGATCTTCAGCGTCACATTGCCCTCGGCCTCCTTGAACAGGCGGTCGCGGATCATGCGGCTGGTCACCTTGTCACCCTCGGTGCCGGCCAGCGGCGAATCGTTCACCAGGAACGACATGGTCACAGTGGGCGGGTCGATGGGCTGGGCCTGGATGGGGGTATCCACCGACAGGTCGCAGAAGGTATCGGCCACCGAGCCCTTCACGAGGCCGGCGATGGAGACGATGTCTCCCGCCTCGCCCATCTCGATGGGCTGGCGCTCGATGCCGCGGAAGGCGAGGATCTTGGAGACGCGGCCGGTTTCCACCAGGTTGCCGTTGCGGTCGAGCACCTTGATGGACTGGTTCGGCTTCACCGTGCCGGAGGCGATGCGCCCGGTGATGATGCGGCCGAGGAAGGGATTGGCCTCCAACAGCGTGCCCAGCATGCGGAACGGCGCGTCGTCCACATGGGCCGGGGGCACATGCTTCACCACCAGGTCGAACAACGGGGCCAGGCCCTGGTCATTGGGGCCTTCGGGCGCGTCGGCCATCCAGCCGTCGCGGCCGGAGCCGTAGAGGATGGGGAAGTCGAGTTGCTCGTCGGTGGCGTCCAGCGCCGCGAACAGGTCGAACACCTCGTTGATGACTTCCTGCGGGCGGCCGTCGGGACGATCCACCTTGTTGATGGCGACGATGGGCTTGAGGCCGATCTTCAGCGCCTTGCCGACCACGAACTTGGTCTGCGGCATGGGACCCTCGGCGGCGTCCACCAGCACGATGGCGCCGTCCACCATGGACAGGATGCGTTCCACCTCGCCGCCGAAGTCGGCATGGCCGGGCGTGTCCACGATGTTGATGCGGATGTCCTTCCACACCACCGACGTGGCCTTGGCCAGGATGGTGATGCCCCGTTCCTTTTCCAGGTCGTTGGAATCCATGACGCGCTCGGCCACCCGCTGGTTCTCGCGGAACGAGCCGGACTGCTGGAGCAGCTTGTCCACGAGCGTGGTCTTGCCGTGGTCGACGTGGGCGATGATGGCGATGTTGCGCAGCTGCATGGGGTTCCAAACACCAAAACGCGGGCCCGACGTGCTCGGACCCGCTTGCCGTAATTTTGCGCCGCAAAATACACATTACCCGCCGCAAAGCAATGTTGCGTGGCGCCAACCTGCGGCGGCGGCTCCAATTGCAGGGGCGTTACGAGCGCCGGTCGAGTATGTGGAGCGGCGTCAGACCAGATCCCCGGGCCTGCCGCGCCACATGCGCCAAACGGCCGACACTGCGGCTTTACATGCGCCGCATGGCCCAGAGGCGGCGGATCTGGTCCGGCCGCAGCGTCCGCCCGTCGGGGGTCCTCAGCCACGCCACCTCGTGGTCCGAAGGCAGCTGGGTCATGGCGAAGGTCACAGCATCATCGACCGTGGGGAACTCATAGGGCTCGGGCCAGTGGTCCGGCGCGTTCACCGAGCGGGACGAGGACCAGTATTGCAGGAGGGCCGTTCCCTCGCCGGCACCTGCTTCCTCCAGATGGGTGTGGGGCTTGTCCATCAGCTTGCCCTCCTTGTGCGCATCTCCCCCCAACTGTCCGGTCAACCCGCATGCGGGCCTTTTGTTCCCGCCGGCGTGGCAGAGGAGGAGTTGCGAAACCGGCGTGAACTGAGCAGAAGGACCCGGCGGGGAGACCTCATGATCACGCTGGAACTCTGGTACGGGCTCATCGTAAGCCTCATCAATATCGCCCTCCAGGCGATCGCGACGGTGGCCACGATCCGGCTGCTGCGCGTTGCCTCCACGCGGCTCACCGCCCACCGGAAGGTCGCGACGCTCATGGTGGTGATGATGATGACGGCAGCGGTGCTCACCCTCGCTCACATCATCCAGGTGCGGATCTGGGCCCTGTCCTATGTGATGGTCGGCGCCGTGGCCCACGCGCAAAACGCCTTTTACCTGGCCTTCGTGAACTTCACCACGCTCGGCTATGGCGACATCCTGCCATCGCCCGACTGGCGCATTCTCGGCCCGCTCACGGCCGCCAACGGCATGCTGCTGTTCGGCTGGTCCACGGCCCTGATGTTCGCCGTGCTCTCCCGGGTGCTGCGGCTGCTACGGATCAATTAGAGGAGGGGCGTCAGCCCCCCCCCGGGGGGTCCAAAGACCAATGCAGGCCTAATCGCACGTAACGCGCAAGCCGGAAGCGAAGTCTCCTCGGCTTTTGACATTATATGGATCAAGCTGAAAAATAATTCTTTCCCCTTCACTGGGGCGCAAGACGCGTGATGTGTTGCACTCTCCACTGTCGAAGCAATATCCGATCCGAACGGCTTGGTAAGACGTTGAACAGACCAGATTTTTATAAGTACAATTTTTAAGGACGGGGTGAGATCGATAAGCAGAACACGCTTCATAGCGCGTGTTGCATACGACGCCGGCCGAACAGCTTTCAGCTCGAGCACCTGCCCCCACGGCCAACACACTGAAAAGAAGAGAGATTGCCACCCTCATAGACCAGACTCCGCTGAACTCTGCGAAGCTTAGGGCTCCATTTTGAGCCCGCATCCCTCAATTGGAGGAGCTCAGCCGAGGATGATGTGGGTCTGCCTTCCTCCTTCGTGCTGATCGCGGTCCCGCCATCAGCAAGCCTCTCAGCTGCAATCTATTTCAGCCGCCCCAGCAGCGCCTGAGCCGCCGCCGGCGCCCGCTCCTTGGCGCCGTTGATGAAATAGAGGAAGCAGTCGCGCTTTTTCTTCGCCGTGCCAGCCGGGTGAGGCGCGATCGTCCTCAACCCCTCCGGCGTCCCGCCCTTTTCCCAACGCCGCGCGCGGTCCGCCCAGTCATCGAGCGCCGCCGCCTCATAGCCGGTCTCGATCTCCGCCTTCGCGTCCTGGAGGCGGGCATAGACGAAGTCGGCGGTCACATCGGCGATCTGCGGATAGTCCGGGCTGTCCGCCACCACCACCGCCACGTTGCGGGCGCGCACCAGATCGAGGAAAGCGGGGCAGCAGAAGCTCTCGTGGCGCACCTCCACTGCATGGCGCAGGGCGAGCCCGCCGGCCATTTCCGGCAGGAGGTCCAGGAAGGCGGCAAAGTCGTCGGGATCGAACGCCTTGGTGGGGGCGAACTGCCAGTTGATGGGGCCGAGCTTGTCGCCCAGCTCCGCGAGGCCGCTGTCCACGAACTTGCCGATGCTCTCCCCCGCCTCGGCCAGCACCCGGCGGTTGGTGGCATAACGCGGCGCCTTCAGGGAGAAGACGAAGCCCTCCGGCACCGCCTCCGCCCAGGCGCGGAAGGTCTTGGGCGTCTGGGTGCGGTAGAAGGTGCCGTTCACCTCGATGGAGGTGACGGCGCGCGCGGCATGCTCCAGTTCCCGCGCATGGGGCAGGCCCTTGGGGTAGAAGCTCCCCCGCCAGGGCTCGTACGTCCAGCCGCCGATGCCAACCCGGATGCTCATGTCTCACCCTCTATCATTTTGAAAAGACACGGATTCACCGATCAAATTGGGTCGCATGACGATCCAGTGGGATCGGATCCGGCTCTAGGCCAGCGGCAGAACGTTGGAATATTTCACCTGTTCCAGGGCGAACGAGCTTTCGATGGAGGCAATGCCGTCCAACCGGGTGAGCTTGATCTTCAAAAAGCGCTCATAGCTGTCCAGGTCCGCCACCACCACGCGCAAGAGATAATCCCGCTGCCCGGTCATGAGGTAGCATTCCAGCACTTCCGGCCAGCGGCGGATGGCGGCGGCGAAGGCATCGAGCGCGTCCTCGCGCTGGCGCTCCAACTTGATGGAGACGAACACGCTCACCGGCAAGCCGGCGGCGCGCTGGTTCAGCACCGCCACATAGCGGTCGATGAGGCCCGACGCCTCCAGCGCCCGCACGCGGCGCAGGCAGGGCGAGGCGGACAGCCCAACCCGCTCGGCAAGCTCCGCCACTGACATGCGCCCATCCTCCTGGAGAAGAGCGAGGATCTTTCGGTCTATGGCGTCCATCTGCACGTTTCTGCCAAGCTGAGCCCATTTCGCGGCAATATGGACCAAGATCAACAGTCAAGCAGCCCGAATTCGACATAAACGAGCGAACGACCCGCCTTATAGTGCGCGAACCGACCGGATCATCACTTCCAAGGAGCCGCAAATGGCCGCCCGCCCCCACCAGGCCGCCCGCCCCACTGAGATCGAGATCCTCGCCGAGCTGGAGCGCAAGGTGCTGTGGCTGGCGAGCTGGACCATCCACAATGCCAACCATCTGCGGCCCAGCACCGACGGCCTGAAGGTGGGGGGACACCAGGCCTCCTCAGCATCCCTCGCCACCATCATGACGGCGCTCTACTTCCACACCCTGCGGCCGCAGGACCGGGTGGCGGTGAAGCCCCATGCCAGCCCCATCTTCCACGCCATCCAATATCTCCTGGGCAACCAGACCCAGGAGAAGCTGGAGACCTTCCGCGGCTTCAAGGGCGCCCAGTCCTATCCCTCCCGCACCAAGGACACGGACGACGTGGACTTCTCCACCGGCTCGGTGGGCCTCGGCGTGGCGCAGACTTTGTTTGCCAGCCTCGCCCAGGACTATGTCCACGCCCATGGCCTCGCCGGCGGGCGGCCCGAAGGGCGCATGGTGGCGCTGGTGGGCGATGCGGAGCTGGACGAAGGCAATGTCTTCGAGGCGTTGCTGGAGGGCTGGAAGCACGACGTCCGCAACACCTGGTGGATCGTCGACTATAACCGCCAGAGCCTGGATGCCGTGGTGCGCGAGGGGCTCTATGAGCGCTTCGTCGGCATCTTCGAGGCCATGGGCTGGCAGGTGGTGATCCTGAAATACGGCTCGCTCCAACAGGCCGCCTTCCGCGAGCCCGGCGGGGCGGCGCTGAAGCACTGGATCGACACCTGCCCCAACACGGAATACTCGGCCTTGACCTTCCAGGGCGGCGCGGCCTGGCGCAAGCGCCTCCTGGACGATCTGGGCGACCAGGGCGATGTCACCGCCTTGATCGAGAAGCGCTCGGACGCGGAACTCTCCGCCCTCATGACCAATCTGGGCGGGCATGATTTGCCCACCATCATGGAGGCTTTCGATTCCATCGACCATGACCGGCCAGTCTGCTTCCTCTGCTACACGGTGAAGGGGTTCGGCCTGCCGCTGGCCGGCCACAAGGACAACCATGCCGGCCTCATGACGCCGACGCAGATGGAAAGCCTGCGGGCCGCCATGAACATCCGGCCCGGCCAGGAATGGGAGCCCTTCGAGGGCACCCGCCTGCCCGCCGACGTGCTGGACGCCTTCCTGCAGCAGGTGCCCTTCCGCCGCGAGGGCACCCGCCGCTTCACGGCGCCGGCGCTTGCCGTGCCGGACCTGCCCACCCCGCCCAATGCGACCCTGTCCACCCAGGCCGGCTTCGGCCTGATCCTCCAGGATCTCGCCAAGGGCGACAGCGGGCTGGCCAATCGCATCGTCACCACCTCGCCGGACGTCACCGTCTCCACCAATTTGGGTCCCTGGGTGAACCGGCGCGGCCTGTTCGCAGAGCGCGCCTTGCCGGACGTGTTCAAGCGCGAGCGCATCCCCTCCACCTTCAACTGGGACTTCTCGCCCAAGGGCCAGCATATGGAGCTGGGCATTGCCGAGATGAACCTGTTCCTGATGCTCTCGGCGCTGGGTCTGTCCCATTCCCTGTTCGGGGCGCGGCTGATCCCGGTGGGGACGCTCTATGATCCTTTCATCTGCCGCGGCCTCGATGCGCTGAACTATGCCTGTTACCAGGATGCCCGCTTCATCCTGGTGGCCACCCCCTCCGGCATCACGCTCGCCCCCGAGGGCGGAGCGCACCAGTCCGTCTCCACGCCGCTCATCGGCATGGCGCAGGACGGGCTCGCCTCCTTCGAGCCGGCCTTCGTGGACGAACTGGCGGTGCTCATGCACTTCGCCTTCGATTATGTGCAGCGTGACGGCGCCGGCGAGCCGGACGAGCGCAACTGGCTGCGGGACGAGACCGGCGGCTCGGTCTATTTCCGCCTCTCCACCCGCAGCCTCGAACAGCCCCGGCGCACGCTCTCCGAGACGCAGAAGCGCCATATGGTGGACGGCGCCTATTGGCTGCGCGAACCCGGTCCCAATTGCGAGGTGGTGGTGGCCGTGCAAGGCGCCGTCACGCCCGAGGCCATCGCGGCCGTGGGGATGATGGCGGAGGATCGGCGCGACGTGGGCCTCCTCGCCGTCACCTCCGCCGATCGCCTCAATGCCGGCTGGACCGCCGCCTCCCGGGCCCGCGAGCGCGGGCAGATGCAGGCGCAAAGCCATGTGGAGCGCCTGCTCGCCCCCCTGCCCCGCCATTGCGGCCTCGTGACGGTCATTGACGGCCATCCGGCGACGCTGGGCTGGCTGGGTTCGGTGCATGGCCACCGGGTGCGGGCGCTGGGCGTCGAGCATTTCGGCCAGACCGGCACGCTGGATGATCTCTACCGCCATCACGGCCTGGACGCCGCCGCCATCGTCGCCGCCGCCCAGGCCATCGCACCGGGCCGTCCCATGCGGCATTTGCGGGCGCTGTGAGGGGCGGACGGGAAGGCGCAGGCACGCCCGGTCCTCGCCCATCGTTCTGAAGCGGCATTTCCACTGCAACGCGAAATGGTGCACCAAATAATGGTGCACCAATAAAAGGGATGAAATCGACAATTCCCCTGCGTATGGTCCGATCCAACAAGATATGGATCGGAGGAAACACAATGGATCGTCGCCATTTCCTTAAAGGAATCGCGGCTCTTCCTGCCATCGCCAGCACAGCCGGATTGTCGGCCGCCCCTGCTTTCGCGCAAGCCGCGTGGCCGAGCCGTTCCATTACGATGATCGTGCCCTTCCCTCCGGGCGGGCAGGCAGACCTTGCGGCGCGTCCGGTGGCGAATGCGCTCAATACGCTTCTCGGCCAGCCCGTGGTGGTGGAGAACAAGGGTGGCGCCGGCGGCGCCATCGGCAACGGCCAGGCCGCCAAGGCCGCGCCGGACGGCTATACGATGCTGATGACCTTGTCCTCGGTGGCGGTGCTGCCGGAGGCGGCGCGTATTTCCGGTCGTCCCTCCAGCTATGAAATGAGCCAGCTCCAGCCGCTGGCCCGCGTGCTCGCCGATCCCACCGTGCTGGTGGTGCCCGCTTCCGCGCCCTGGAAGTCGGTGGCGGATCTGGTCGCCGACGCAAAGGCCAATCCGGGCAAGATCACCTATGGCTCGTCGGGCCTCTATGGCACGCTCCATGTTTCCATGGCCATGTTCACCACAGCGGCGGGCATCGACATGCTGCATGTGCCCTATCAGGGCGGTGGACCGGCCCTGACGGCCCTCGTGGGCGGGCAGGTGCAGGCGCTCGCCTCCGCCCCCGGTCCTCTGAAGCCCTTCCAGGACAAGCTGCGCGTGCTGGCCTGCTTCGGCGCCAAGCGGGCCGAGGCCTATCCCGACGTGCCCACCTTCCAGGAACTGGGCTACAAGGATGTGGAATTCTACATCTGGGCCGGCCTGTTCCTGCCGGTGGGCGTGCCCAAGCCCGTGCAGGAGAAGCTGGGGACTGCGGTGAAGACCGCCGTGCACTCACCTGACGTGGTGCGGATCCTGGAAAATGCCGGCAGCCCGCCCGCTTACCAGGACGAAGCCCAGTTCACGGCCTTCGTGGCTGCCGACAGTGCCCGTCTCGTCAAGGCGGTGCAGGCCATCGGCAAGGTGGAGTGAAGACGTTCGAGCGCGGCGCGCCCGGCTTGGCCGGGCGCGCATCTGCCGCGCAGCCAAGCCCGGCGCCGGCCTATTCGTAGGCCAGCGCCGCCACCGGATCGAGCCGCGAGGCCTTGCGCGCCGGCAGATAGCCGAACACGAAGCCGGTGAGGAAGGCGCAGCCGAACGCCAGCAGCGGCGGCCCGGCGCTGAAGATCACCAGCGCGCCGAAGCTCTTGAGCAGCAGCGCCGCTCCGAGCCCCAGCGCCACCCCCACCAGCCCGCCGAAGCCGCAGATCACCAGCGCCTCGGTGTTGAACTGCAGCATGATGTTGGAGCGCCGCGCCCCGGTGGCCATGCGGATGCCGATTTCCCGGGTGCGCTCGGTCACGCTCACCAGCATGATGTTCATCACCCCGATGCCCCCCACCAGCAGCGAGATGGCCGCCACCGAGGCGAGCAGGCGCGTCAGCGTGTCGGCCGTGGCGGTGGCTGTTTCCAGGATGGAGGCGGTGTTGCGGATCTGGAAGTCATCCGCCTTGTGCCGCTGACGCAGCAGCACGGTGATGGCTTCCTGCGTCTCGTCGATGCGGTCCACATCCTCCACCGCCACGGTGATGGCGTTCAAATAGCGCCGGCCGAAGACGCGCATGAAACCGGTGGAGAGCGGTATCAGCACCAGGTCGTCCTGGTCCATGCCGAAGGCATTGGCCCCGCGCGGGGCGAGCACGCCGATCACCTCATAGGGGACGTTCTTGATGAGGATGTAGCGCCCGAGCGGGCTCTTGCCATCCGGAAACATGACCCGCGCCACCGTCTGGCCCAGCACCACCACGGGCGCGTAACTGTCCAAGTCCGCCTCGGTGAACATGGTACCCTGGGCGATCGGCCATTCCCGCGCCACCGTATAGCCTGGGCTCGCGCCTTGGATCTGGGTGGCATAATCGATATTGCCGACGCGGGCCGTGGCATTGGCGTAGCGCTCCGGGGACACCGCCAATATGTTCGGCACTTCCGCGGCAATGGCCTCAGCATCCTCCGGCGTCAGAGAGGCATTGGCGCCCGTGCTGCGGATGCCCGGCGCCCCCGGCCGCACCACCAAAAGGTTGGTGCCCATGGAGGCGATGCGGTCCAGGACCGATTGCTTGCTACCCTGGCCAATGGCCAGCATGGCGATGACCGCCGCCACACCGATGATGACGCCCAGCAAGGTGAGGATGGTGCGGAACAGGTTGGCGCGCATGGAGCGGAACGCCATCTTCACCGCATCGGCCATGTCGGGCAGAAGATTGTTGCGCATCTTCAGCCGCTTGGCGGCTTCCGCCGCCTCCGGCCGCACCGGCGTCGGAACCTTGGTCTCGTCCGAGAGGATACGCCCGTCCTGCAGGCGCACCACCCGGTTGGCATGCTCGGCCACCTGCGGATCATGGGTGATGAGAAGGATGGTCCGCCCTTCCCGGTTCAGCTCCGCGAGCAATTCCAGCACCTCGGCGCCCGAGCGGCTGTCGAGCGCTCCCGTGGGCTCGTCGGCAAGCACCACCGGGGCTTCGTTCATGAGGGCGCGGGCGATGGAAACGCGCTGCTGCTGGCCACCGGACAATTGGGAGGGGCGATGGTCCGCCCGTTCGGCAAGCCCGAGGCGGCCGAGCAGCTCCCGCGCCCGCTCCAGCCGCTCCAGCTTGGGCCGGCCGGCATAGATGGCGGGGATCTCCACATTCTCCTCCGCCGAGATGGAGGGCAGAAGATTGTAGCGCTGGAAGACGAAGCCGAAGGTGCGGCAGCGCAGCGCCGCCAGTTCGTCGGGGCCGAACTCGGAGACGTCCCGCCCCATGACCCAGTATTCGCCCATGGTGGGCCGGTCTAGGCAGCCCATGATGTTCATGAGCGTGGACTTGCCGGAGCCCGACTGGCCCATGATGGCCACATACTCGCCGGGCATGATGGTGAGCGAGACATCATCCAAAGCCCGCACAACGGTTTCGCCGCTGGGATAGACCTTGCTCACATGGTTGAGCCGCAGCAGGGGCTCGGGCACCCGCCCGGCGGCCGGCGCCTCCACGTGGGGAAAGGCGGTCTCGCTCAAAACAGCCTCGGCGGCATGGGGCCGGAGGGGCGCTGCGGGGTGGTGTCGGGGGTGGTCACCACCCGGTCGCCCTCATTCAGCCCCTCCAGGATCTGCACCTGGCCGCGATTGGAGAGGCCCGTCTTCACCGTGCGCGGCTCCACCTTGCCGTCCACCAGCACGCGCACCACCGCCTCGTTGCGGGCCTCCCTCCGAGCGCCCCGCGCCGCCGGCCGCACCGCGGAGGCCGGCACCAGCAGGGCGTTGCGGGCGGCATCCAGCATGAAGAAGACCTGGGCGCTCATGGAGGTCATCAGCACCCGGTCGGGATTGGGCACGTCGATGAGGACGTTGTAGAGCACCACATCGTTCACCGTGTCGGGCGTCGGCAAGATCTGCACCACCTTGGCGGAAAAGCGCCGGTCGGGCATGCCGAGCGTGGTGAAATAGACCGGCATGCCCACCTTGATCTTTGGAATGTCCGCTTCCGTCACCTGCGCCCACACCTGCATGGTGTCGAGATCGGCGATCCGCAGGATGATGGGGGCGGTCTGGTTGGCATTCAGCGTCTGCCCCTCGGTGGCGCTGGTGGAGACCACCGTGCCGGACATGGGGGCATAGATCTTGGTGTAGCCGAGATTGGCGATGTCGCCATCGAGCGTCGCCTGGGTCTGCTTGATCTGGGCTTCCAGGGCCGCGATCTTCGCCTCGCCGATCCGCACCGTGGCGGCGGCGGCATCCGCCGTATCCTGGCTGCCGGCTTGGGTGGCGAGGAGCCGGGAGGCGCGACTGTCCCGCAGGCGGTCCAGTTCCAACTGCGCCTTCTGCTGGGCGAGCTGAGCCTTCAGATTGTCCAGTTGGGCCTGATCGCCGATCACACGGGTCTGGTAGACGGTGGGGTCGATCTGGGCGAGCTGGGTGCCCTGCTGGACGGCGTCGCCAATCTCCACCATCACCTTGCGCAGCTGGCCGGAAACCTGAGTTCCCACATCCACATAGGTCTTGGGCTTGATGGTTGCGAGCGCGGTGACGGTCTGCTCGATGTCACCCCGCACCACGGGCGTGGTGGCGATTTCCTGGGCCTGACTTCCGGTGCCCCGGCCATAGAGATAATAGCCGCCGCCGGCCGCTCCGAGCACCAGCAGCAGGCCGATGCCCCACACCCAGCGCGACCGCCCCCTGCGCTTGACGGGAGGCTTCACATATCCACCCGCCTCGGTCTTTTGCAGCATCTGGTCTTCCGTGGCCCGGCTCATGATTTGGACTGACCCTAGAATAGCCCACAGCCGGCCGCGGGTTTAATGAAATCGCGGTAAGATATGCCGTTCAGAACCGTTCCAGATCAAGCCTCAGCGGCCCCTTTCCGCCAAGAGCTGCCAAGAGCTTACGTATAGTCAGCCGCGAGGGCGCGGGCGATACTCGCCGGTGGCGGGGTCCCGCTCCAGGCGTTCAGCCGGCGCGTCATCGCCCGGCGTGCGGCGGGTATCGAGAATGTCATTCACCCGCCGCGCCTCGCGGGTGAGCACCCGGGCAAGGGCGATGGCGCCGATCACCCCGGCGGCGGCGATGAGAAAGGGCGGCATGGCAGGTGCTCCGACGCAGATAGAAGCTTCAACGCACTGAGACAAAACAGGTTTCGCGCGAAACGGGCTGGCAGCCCGCTCCTAGAGCCCGTAGCGCGACCAAAGCGCCCGCTCTTCCAGACGCGCCAAGGCGGCATCGGCGACGCCCGCCCCGAAGGCCGGGGCAAAGGCCTCCAACTGGCTGGAGCCTAACCCCACCCGGCGGGGCCACCAGCCGCCCTGGGCGATGAGGGGGGTGCGCACCTTATCGCCGTAGCGGGTGCGCAGGACGGTGCGGAGGTCGCCGAGATCATCGATGAGGCCGAGGTCCTCAGCCTGTGTTCCGACCCAGAACTCACCGGAAAAAAGCGCCTCCTCCGGCCCGTTCAGGATCGCGCCCCGCCGCTCGCGCACCAGGTCGATGAACATGCGGTGCACGTCCGCCTGAAGGGCGAGCAGCCGCTCCACATCCTCCTGCCGCTCCGGGCGGAAGGGGTCAAGCATGACCTTGCGGGTGCCGGCGGTGTGCACCCGGCGATCGATGCCGATGCGGTCGATGAGCCTGTTGAAGCCAAAGCCGGCGGAGACGACGCCAATGGAGCCCACCACGGAGGAGGGATCTGCGAAGATCTCATCCGCCGCGCAGGCGATCATGTAGCCGCCAGAGGCCGCCACGTCTTCCACGAAGGCGAAGACGTGCTTGTCCTTCTCCTTGGCGAGCGAGCGGATGCGCTTGAAGATGAGGTGCGACTGCACCGGAGACCCGCCCGGCGAATTGATAATCAGCGCCACCGCCGGCGCCTTCTTCACCGCAAAGGCCCGCTCCAGGTTGCGCGAGACGGTGGCAAGGCTCAGGCCCGGATTGAAAGGGGTGGACATGCCGATGGCCCCGGACAGGCGCACCACCGGCACCACGGGAATGTCGCGCCTCCAGGATGCGGGCATCAGGGGGCTGGCGGCACGGGCGAGGCGGGACAGCAAGCTGTCGGAGGTGGGGTCGGTCATGGTCCTTATCTAGAAAGGCCCCGTGGCTTCCTCAAGGCGGCGCCTGCGCCCGATGTCAAGGAAAAGGGAGAGGCTGGAGGTCGCGCAGCACGGCGCGGGCGAGACCGCTCTCCCCGCCCGCGCCGCCCAGCACCGCCGGCGGCAGAAGGGCGGGCGGCGTGCGCCGGCCCTTGCGGGCGCGGGCGAGGAGACGAACAGCCGGCGCGTCCGGGGTGGCGTGGACGCCCATCAGTTCCAGCGCCCCGAACCGACCGGCAAGGCCCTCCAGCAGGGTCTGGAGGTCCTCCGGCCGCAGGATCAGTACCAGCATGCCCCCCGGCTCCAGGCAGCGATAGGCGGCGGTGATCCAGCGGGCCAGAAGCCCCTCCCCCGCCATGTGGGCGAGCGCCCGGCCGGGTCGGGGCGAGGGCTGGTGGGCGGCGGCGGCATTGAAGGGCGGGTTGGACAGGACCAGATCGAAGGCCTCGACAAAACCCGCGGGACCCGCCGGCCGGCCCAGCAGGTCCGCGTCGGCCACCGTCACGGCACAGCGATCGCCCAGGCCATTCTGCTCCGCATTCAGGCGGGCCAGCGCCGCCAGCTCCGGGGCGATCTCCACCAGATGGCCGGTGGCTTCCGGCAGCCGCGCGAGAGCGGCAAGGCCTGCACTGCCGATGCCGGCGCCGAGATCGACGAGGCGGCGCGCGCCCGCAGGAGCAGAGGCGGCCAGCAGCATGGCGTCGTGTCCGACGCGATGGCCCCGCGCCGGCTGGAGAAGGGCAAGCCGCCCCCCGAGCACAAGGTCACGGGTGAGGCCGTCAGGGACCGTCATAGAGCACATGGCCGAGATCGGCGTCCGTCAGCAGGCGCCGGGCGGGGGCATAATCCTCGTCCACCACCAGGATGCGGCGGGGCAGAATGCCGATGGAGCCTTCCAGCACGCTCACATGGGTGTCAGCGACCAGGGGCTCGATGTCGGCAGCGCGCAGCAGCGATTCCACCGCCGAAATCAGCACCACGTCGTTGGTCCGCACCAGTTCGCGCATCGCAAAACGCCCCGCTCCGACCGGTGCCGACGGCCCGTGCCGCAGCGTTCTCACCCCCGCGCCACCGGAAAAGGGATCTGCCGGCTTGCACGAGAGCCCCCCTCATCCCTATGGTGCGGCCCGCTGAAAGACAAGCGGGGAGCCCGTCTTGGCCGTCGTCCTTCCGTTCGAACCCAACGAGCCGTCCATCGATGCCCTGGTCCAGCTGGTCAAGGCGGACATGGAGCGGGTGAACGCGACCATTCTGGCCCGCACGGGATCGGACGTGGCCATGATTCCCGAGGTGGCAAACCACCTCATCTCCAGCGGCGGCAAGCGCCTGCGGCCCATGCTGACGCTCGCCTGCGCACATCTGAGCGGATACCGGGGCGAGGGCCATGTGAAGCTCGCCGCCTCCGTGGAATTCATGCACACGGCCACCCTCCTCCATGACGACGTGGTGGATGAGAGCGACATGCGCCGCGGCAAGCTGGCCGCCCGCAAGCTGTGGGGCAACGAAGCCTCGGTGCTGGTGGGCGACTTCCTGCTGGGCCAAGCCTTCAAGATGATGGTGGAGGTGGGCTCGCTCACCTGCCTGGACATTCTGTCCACCGCCGCCAGCGTCATTGCCGAGGGCGAGGTGATGCAGCTCGCCGCCGCCAAGAACACCGAGACCTCCGAGGACGACTATCTCGCCGTCATCCGGGGCAAGACGGCCGAGCTGTTCGCCGCCGCCTGCGAAGTGGGCGCGGTGCTGGGCCAGCGGCCGAAGGGCGAGCAGAGCGCCTGCCGCTCCTACGGCATGAATCTGGGCATCGCCTTCCAATTGGTGGATGATGCCCTCGACTATGGCGGCAGCCAGGCCAAGCTCGGCAAGAATGTGGGCGACGATTTCCGCGAGGGGAAGATCACCTTGCCGGTGGTGCTTGCCTTCCGCCGAGGCGATGCGGACGAGCGCGCCTTCTGGAAGCGCTGCCTGGAGAGCGGCGAGGGCTCGGACGCCGATCTCGCCACCGCCATCGGGCTTCTGACCAAGCATCGGGCACTGGCCGACACCATCGAGCGGGCCCGCCATTATGGCGCCATGGCCAAGGATGCGCTGGCCCTGTTCCCCAATGGCCCGGCCAACGACGCCCTGAGCGAGGCCGTGGACTTCTGCATCTCCCGCGCGCACTGAGGATTGGCGTCGCGCGCCTTCAGCGCAGCACCGTCGCCTTCACCCACCAGGCCGGATAACGCGCCGACACCCGCCGCGCGAGGCGGGCGGCGGCGCGGCAATCATCGGTGAGCGCGAAGACGGTCGCCCCCGAGCCGGACATGCGCACGAGCCGTGCCTCCGGCCCCTCGGCCAGCGCCGCCTTGGCGTGGCGGATGTCCGGGGCGATGGCTTCCGCCGCTTCTTCCATGTCGTTGCCTATCCCGGAGAGGCAGGCGATGAGGCCCTCCGCCGCCGCTGGAAAGACGTCCGGATGAAGCGGGCCGGCCCGTTCCTCGCCGGACACAAGGCCAAGCCCTCGGAACACGGCCGGGGTGGGCACAACCGCGCGGCAATTCACCAGCACTGCGAACAAAGGCGGCAAGGCCAGGGGGGGAGACAGGCGGTCGCCTACCCCTTCCATCAGGCGGGCGCGGGGATCAAGGCAGACCGGGACATCCGAACCGACCGCACATGCCGCCGCCATTAGGACCGGATCGTCGGGTGAAAGGCGGTTCGCCTGCGCCAGAAGGCGCAAGGCGGCGGCGGCGTCCGAGGATCCTCCCCCCAGCCCCGCGGCCACTGGCAAACGCTTCGCAAGTGCAAAATGGCCAAACTCAAGACCGGGCCGCCGCTCTGCCAGTGCCCGCGCGGCCCTGATGACGAGATTGTCATCCACCGGGCCGGCCGCCTGCGCCCCCGGCCCCTCTACCGTAAGGGCGAGCGGACCACCCGGCTCCAGGGTCAGCCGATCCCCCACCCCGGCGAACGCCACAAGGCTTGAAAGATCATGAAAACCGTCGGTCCGGCGCCGAAGCACCCGCAGCGTCAGATTGACCTTTGCCGGCGCACGCGCCACAAGCTTGCTCATGGCAGCGGCTTATGGCGCGGCGCGCCGGACGCGGCAAGCGCCCGGTGTTTGCGCCGGGCCAAGAAACTTGCGGGGCGGTGCGAAAGCGGCCATCCTCCCGCCACGGGGTGTGCATTTGCTAAGGCCAGCGTCGCCTTCCAGGATTCTCGCACGGTGAAGATTCAAATCTCTCGCTCGCCCAAGGCCATCGCGGCTGCCTTCTGCGCGGCGCTTTCTCTGGCTGCCCCTTCCATCGCGCGGGCGGACTATCCGCCGCCGACCGACCCAACCGTCGCCGGTGCCTATCTTGCCGCGCGCCTCGCCAGCACGGAGCGCGACTCGGAAGCGGCCGTCGCCTATCTGCGCGCGCTCCTCAAGATGGACCCGCGCAATGAAGAGGTGATGGAACGCGCCTTCTTCGCCATGCTGGTCGACGGTGACGTGGACGATGCGGTCCCGCTGGCCGAAAAAATGGTCAAGATCGACCGGACCCACCGCATTGCGCGCCTGGTCCTTGCGGTCCGCTCCATCAAGAAGAGCAACTATCAGAGCGCGCGCACCAATCTGTCTCTTTCCGTGCGTGGACCCATCGGCGACCTGACGGCCACGCTGCTGGCTGCCTGGACCATGATGGGCTCCGGCAATGCCAAGGCCGGCGTCGACATGATCGACCGCCTGCAGGGGCCGGAATGGTACATCGCCTTCAAGGACCTGAATGCCGGCCTGATCCTGGATGCGGCCGGGCAGAAAAAGGAGGCCGGCAAGCGGCTCGACGCCGCCATGAAGGTGGACCCCACCTCGCTGCGCGCCGTCGACGCCTATGCCCGCTGGGCCTCGCGCAATAACGATATGCCGGCGGCCATCGCGGCCTATGAGGCCTTCGACAAGGTGCTGCCGCGCCATCCCCTGGTGCAGGCGGCGCTCGCTGACCTCAAGGCCGGCAAGCCATTGCCGCCCTTGGTGCGGAACGCCCAGGAGGGCGCCTCGGAGGTGCTTTACGGCCTCGGTGCCGCGCTGGCCCGGCAGGGTGGCGAGGATCTGGCCCTGGTCTATCTCCAGCTTTCGCTCTGGCTTTATCCCGAACATTCCCTGGCGGGCCTGACGCTGGCCGATCTCTACGAGCAGCTCAAGCAGCCCGAAAAGGCCATCTCGGTCTATGAGAAGATCCCGGCCTCCTCGCCCCTCAAGCGCAATGCCGAGGTGCAACTGGCGGTGAATCTCGACGCCACGGACAAATTCGACGAGGCCAAGAAGCACTTGGAGGCCCTCGTCGCCGCTGATCCGCGCGACCTGGATGCCCTGATCGCGCTCGGTGGCATCGAGCGCGGGCGCAAGATGTTTGCCGATTGCGCCACCACTTATGGCAAGGCGCTGGCCCTGCTGCCGAACCCCACCCGCAGCAATTGGTCGCTCTATTATTTCCGCGGCATCTGCGAGGAGCGCAGCAAGGATTGGCCGGCGGCGGAGGCGGACCTCAAGAAGGCGCTGGAGCTTTATCCGGACCAGCCCCACGTCCTGAATTATCTCGGCTATTCGTGGGTGGACCAGGGCATCAACCTGGACCAGGGCCTGGACATGATTCGCAAGGCCGTGTCGCTGCGCCCCGACGACGGCTATATCGTCGACAGCCTGGGCTGGGCCTATTACCGCCTTGGCCGCTATGACGACGCGGTCACCGAGCTGGAACGCGCGGTGGAGCTGAAGCCGCAGGACCCGGTCATCAACGACCATCTGGGCGATGCCTATTGGAAGGTGGGTCGGCAGCTGGAGGCCACCTTCCAGTGGAACCATGCACGCGACCTGAAACCAGAGCCGGAGGATCTCGAAAAGATCCTCAAGAAGATCAAGGGTGGCCTCGACGCGGTCGAGAACCAGACCCAGGATCAGGCTCAGCAGCAGAAGGGCGGCTGAGCGACGGCCGGGGGCGGACGCCGCATCAGGTTGCACTGCACGCGAAGATGGTGTGAAAGAGGGTGTCCATGACGCGGACCCACGCCGGGCGGGAGGCGGCGGCGGGCGAAAGGAGCGGAACGTATGACGCTGCAGCTGCGCGTCCTGAATATCGGTTGCGGCCCAAAGTCCAAGTCCCGCCTGCACCGTGCATTCCACGGCCCCGAATGGGATGAAGTGCGTCTCGACATCGATAAGAATGTGGAACCTGACATTGTGGGTTCCATCGTCGATATGTGGGAAGTGCCGACCGCCAGCTTCGACGCGGTCTGGTCCTCCCACAATGTGGAGCACCTGCACGCCCACGAGGTCCAACCCGCTTTGCGGGAGATCCGCCGCGTGCTGAAGCCGGGGGGCTTTTGTCTGATCACCTGCCCCGACATCGAGGTGGTGGCGCGGCTGATCGTCGAGGGCAAGCTCGACGATCCCGCCTATATTTCCAGCGCCGGCCCCATCACGCCCATCGACATGATGTTCGGCCACGGCGCCTCCATCGCCGCCGGACAGCGCTACATGGCGCACAACACCGCTTTCAGCCTCAAGCGGCTCGGCGACCAGTTGGTCCAGGCGGGCTTTGGCGAAGCGCGCGGGCTGACCCATCTGTTCGACCTTTGGGTGGTGGGCGCTGCCGGCAGCCTGGACCTGGCGCGGCACACGCTTGCCGGCGTGCCGCCGCTCGACGCCTTGTTCGACGACGTGCCGCAAGCCATGCCGGCTTTTGCGCGATGAGCACCGCGCGCGCCCCCCTCGCCCCCAGTGCGGAGGCGCGCGCCATCGCCGACCGCGACCTACCGGTTCTTGTCGTACGTTGCCTGTCGGACGGCCGGCCGCAGGAGGCCCTCGCTTATGCGGAGCGGGCCTGCCGCATGGCGGCCGTCCCCGATCCTGACGTCCTGATGCTGCGGGCGCGGGCCTATGCCGCCCTCGATCTGCCCGAACCCGCCTTGTCGGACGCCGCCAACGCGCTGGGCATCGACCCCAACCATTCCGAAGCCGCCGCCCTGATTCTTGCCCTTGCGCCGGACGAAGGCAGCCGGCGCGCGGCGGCGGACATCGTCCTCGGCTCCAGCCCGCGCGCCTCCGATCTCAAGGCGGCCCTGGCGGTGCTGAAGGCGGATGGCACGCCTGGACATGCCAGCCTGCGTTTCACCGCCGCAGGCCTTGAAGGGCGCGTGGTCTGGGAGGCCGGGACCGAGGCTGTGGTGGTGACCGAGGGCGAGGACGAGGCGGCGCACCTGCCCATCGCCTCTGCTGCCAATCATCCGCTTCAGGGCCCGTTCGCGCAGGCGGCCGACCTTTTCCTCTGCCTGCCCCCCACCGTGCATGCCGCACGGTTGGAGGTGGACGGCACCCTTCTCGCGCAGGCACGCCGCACGGCGCGCCGCGCTCTTCCTTCGGCTCTGCCTTCGCCCCTGCCCGCGACAGGCGACGAAGCGCCGGCCGGGGTGACCGTGCTCATTCCCGTCTATGACGATTTTGAAGCCACGGTGCGGTGCGTGGAGAGCGTGCTCGCACACCGGCTGCCTGGCACCCGCCTGGTGCTGGTGGACGATTGCACGCCCGACCCGGCCATCGCTGCCTTTCTGGACGCGCTGGACGCGCCCGACACGCTGGTGCTGAGAAATCCGTCCAATCTGGGCTTCGTGGGCGCGGTCAATCTCGGCCTGGAGGCCATTGGCGGCGGCGACGTGATTCTCCTGAACGCCGACACGGTGGTGCCTGCCGGCTTTGTCGAGCGGCTCGCGGCGGTCGCCTATGGAGCGCCGGACATCGGAACCGTGGTTCCGATGTCCAACAATGGCGAGTTCGTCAGCCTGCCGCGCCCCTTCATCGCCAATCCTCTGCCCGATCCGGACCGGCTCGCCATCATCGATGCCCTGGCCGCACGGGTGAATGCCGGCAAGGTGCGCGACCTGCCGAGCGGTATCGGCTTCTGCCTCTACATCACCCGTCGGTGCCTCGCAGATGTGCCGCGCCTGTCGGAGGGTTGGGGCCGGGGCTATCTGGAGGATGCGGACTTCTGCCTGCGCGCCCGGGCGCGCGGCTGGCGCAATGTGTGCGCCGGCGACATCTTCGTGGGCCATGAGGGTACGCGCTCCTTCAAGGGCGACAAGCGTTCCCTCGTCATGCGCAACCTGCCGCGCCTGGCCGAGCGCTTTCCCACCTACCGGTTGGGCTGCGCCGCCTTTGTTCATGCCGATCCGCTGGCGGACCTGCGCGCCGCCATCGCCCGCGGGCTGCCCGCAGACGGCGTCGCCCGCCGCCTGGTGGTGGCGGGGCCGCGGCTATCCTCATTGCTGGGCCAGCTTCCGTCCCGGACCCTGCCGACGCTGCACCTGGAGGTCCAGGGCACCCCGGCCGCCGCGACCGCGCGCCTGACTGCCCCCGAGGGCGACGGCCCCTGGCGCCTGCCCTTCACACTCGGTGCCGATGATGGCGCGCTGCTCAACCAGTTGCGCGCCTGCGGCGTCGCCGAGATCGAGGTGCTGGCCCATGAGCCGCTCCCCCTTTCGCTCTGGGCGGTGCTGTGCGCCTTGGAGCGCCCGATCGATGTGCGGATTGTCGACCTGCGCACGCTGCCGAGCGCCGCGGATGGTCAAGCCCACGGCCACGGCCTGTGGCCGGCGGGCTGCGAGGCCCATCTCGGCGTGGTCCAGGCGGCCAATGATGCTGTGGAGGCCCGGTTGCGGGCGCAGCCTTTCGCGCCGTTCGACTATCTGAGCCCGCCCATACGCCGCCTGCGCATGGCGGGTGATGTGCCGGCGGCTGCCGCCGGACGAGCGATCGGCATCCTCAGCCCGGTGGCGAGCGCGGCGGGCCTTGCCCTCACGGAGGCCCTGGCCGCGCGCCGTGTCCCGGCGGGGATGGAGGATGCCATCTTCGTGCTGGGTCCCAGCCTTTCGGAAGCGCGCCTGATCAGCCGTCCTTTCGTCTTCCCCCTCGGCCCGGTGTCCCCGCAGGATCTGACCGGCCTCATCGCGCAGCACAAAATCGGCGCCCTCGTCGTGCCTGATCCGCACGCTTTGGGGCATCCCCTGGTGGAGGCGGCAGCCGACCTTCCGGTCCCGGTTGCATGGCCCTTAAAAGAAACACTTTACCCAGGTAGCGATTTGGCACTTGCATTGGGCGCTGCAGCATCGGAATCTGCCTGCCTCATCGACGGCTGGATCGAGAGCAAACGGATCCGATGACCTACGCCCCCCAGATCGCGGCAGACGCCGCGCCACATCTGGAAACGTCCCCCGAACTGCCTTGGGCCGACTTTCATCAGGCCGATGCCGGTGCCTTCGCCGGTTACGCCTTCGTGCCCTCCGATCCGACCCGCAAACTCGCGGTGGAATTGCTGGTGGATGGCGTGCCGGCGGCGGTGTGCCTGGCGGACCTCCATCATCCACGCCTGGCGGAAGCGGGCATCGGCGATGGCTGCCATGGCTTCCGCTTCACCCTCGGTGCCGACGTCCTGGCCGGTGCTGCCCGGATCAGCGCGCGACTCGCCAATACCGACGTGGCGCTGCCCTTGTCCGAGCCCTCGGAGGGCGCGGCGCTGGCCGCGCCGGGCGAAGCGGGCGCGGTGGAATGGCTCGGCGGCCTGCGCTTTCGCGGCTGGCTGAAGGCCACCAGCGACACCCCCTTTGTCCTGGTGACGGTGGACGGCGAAGATGTCTGCGAGATCGCGGCGGACCTGTGGACCGTCGCGCAGGCCGATGGCTCCCTTCTGCCGGCGCGCGGCTTCGATTTCACCTTGCCTGATGTCTTCGCCGACGGCGTCGCCCATTTGGCGCGCTTCTCCATCCGCAACCAGGCCATCGGCCAGGGGGCGGTGGCGTTCCTCGCCTTTCCAGACAGCCTGAGGCAGGCGCTCGACCGCCTGTCTGTGCCGGCCAGCGAGGCGCTGCGGGCGGACCTGTTCGACCGCATGCTGCCCCGCTCCATTCCCTTCGAGCGCTATGAGGCCTGGCGGGAGGCGCAGGCGGCCGATCTGCCGGCCTTCCCGGCGGAAAGCTCGCCCATCGGCATCGTTCTCCTGGGCGAGCTCAATCTGGAGGACAGCCTCAACACCCTGTCGCGGGAGCCGGAAGGCTGGATCGTCGGCGTGGTGCCAAGCGACATGGCGCAGGCGGAGTTCGACCCGGCCTCGGTGGCGGACTTCGCGCGCGCCGAGGCGCAGGAGTGCCAGTCCTTCCTCTTCCTGCCGTCCGGCAGCCGCATCCATGCCGGCACGCTGGCGCGCATCGCCCTCGCCTTCGAAGCCCATCCCGACGCCAACCTCATCCACCTCGACCTCGACGTGGAAGGCGCGGACGGACGGCGTTGGCCGCTGGCCCTGCCCGCGGGGGATTATGAGCGGCTGCTGGAGCAGGGCTATCCGGCCCGGGCCTTTGCCATTCGCCGACTCGCCCTGGAGACCAGCCTGCGCCGCGGCGCGCGGAACATCTTCCGGCTGGTGAATGCCGTCTATGATTCCCATCCCCATGCCGCCGCCCCGCCTCTGCATCTGAGCGGGGCCTGCGTCACGGTTCCCGGCCCGCTGCTGCGGGAGGGGGAAAAGAGCTTGCGGGCGGCGACCCAGGATCACCTGCGGTCCCTGAGAGTGGAAGCCTCGTGCCTGCCGGCCTCCGGCTCCGCCCTGCCTGCGGTGCGCGTCGCCCGTGCGCCGGAACCCGGACGGGTCTCGGTGGTGGTCAATGCCATGGCCGCACCGGACCTGGTCTCGCGTAGCCTCGCCTCCCTGATCCCGGCGATCCGCCGCCTGTCGGGGGAACTGATCCTGATGCTGGATCCCGCACGGCCGGTGCCTGTTCTGCCCATGGGCTTCCGGCAGGTGCCGTGCGTGCATCTCAGCCGAGCCGCTGCCATCAATGCCGGCCTGCGGGCTGCCCAAGGCGACATCCTGGTGCATGTGGATGCGGGCGTCGTCTCCCAGGACGGTGCCTGGCTCGACGAGGTGCTGGGCCGGCTCTCCGCCCCCGGCGTCGGGGCCGCTGCCGGTCTGTTGCGTGACCCTGATGGCGGGGTCATGGATGCCGGCTATGTGCTGGGGCCGAAGTTCGATGCCCTCCCTGCCTTCCAGGACCGGGTCGGGCGGGACCCGGGCTATGGTGACCTGCTCCAGGTTGCCCATGAGGTGGGCGCCCTTTCCTGGCGGTTCATCGCCCTGCGCGCCCATGCCTTCAACGCGCTGGAGGGGCTGGACGAGCAGCATTTCCCCTCCTTCCTGTTCGACGTGGACTTCAGCCTGCGCCTGCGGGCGCTCGGCCGTCGGCTCATCCTGACGCCCCATGCCCGCACCAGTGTCGAGAGCGGCGGAGGCGGCCCCCGCGGTGCCCTGCAGCGTGAGCGCCGCGACCGGGAGCTTCGGGCCCTGCGCGCCCGATGGGGCATGGAATTGTCGGATGATCCCTATTACAGCCCTCTGATGACGCAGGACGGCGTGCCCTATTCCGCCCTGGCCTGGCCGCCAGCGCCCCCTGCGCTGCGGCGAGCGGCACGTCCCGACGGCGGAGCCTTGCCCGTCGGGCTCTGAACGACCGCCATTTCAGAAGAATGAGCGTCGCGCAGCGTTCCGCGCGCCGTGGACCCTTGCCTGCGCGAGATCGTGAGACTTCGCCCTCCTTCGCCGGCAGCGCGAACGAACGTTCACTCTTGACCACGACCCGGAACGGCCCATATGAGAGCGAACATTCATTCGCATCCTTGAGGCACCTCGTGCACGACGTGGTAACGTCGCCCCCGTCCGATCACCGCACGGACCAGCAGCGGCGCATTCTTGCCGCGGCCGCGACCTGCTTTGCCCGCTCCGGCTTCCACGGCACCTCCATGCAGCAGATCTGCACCGAGGCAGGAATGAGCCCCGGTGCCCTCTACCGTTACTTCCCCTCCAAGGAATCTCTTATCGGCGCCATCGTGGAGAGCGAGCGCACGGAGCGCGCGCAGCTGTTTCAGCAGGTCTTCAACGCGCCGAGCTTCCTCGATGGCCTGGCCGCCGGGCTCGTCACCATCCTCACCGAGGACACCCTGCTGTGCGCGAAGCTGGGACCGGAGATCATGGTGGAATCGATCCGCAATGCCCGCCTGCGGGACGAGGTGGAACCAATGGAGGCGGAGACCCGGGATATGCTGCGCAGCGCCATCACCGCCGCAGCGGCAGAAGGGCAGATCGACTCCACGGCGGATCCCGACGACCTGATGGTTCTCCTTCAGGCCATCGGCGACGGGTTGCTGCTCTATAGCCAGCTCCATCCCGAAGCTAAAATCGCCGATCGCATCCCTGCCTTCTCCACGCTCGTGGGCCGCATGCTCAAGCCTGAGTCAGGGCCGGGGGAGCACACGCCATGACCGGCCCGCGCCACGAGGATGACGCGATCCTCTCCCATGGTCACGAGCAAGTTTACCGAGCGCACGGCGCCCGGCCATTCCCATTCACGTCTTGGAACCCCGTCCCCATGCGCCGCCTCGCCTCCTGTCTCGGCCTCGGCCTCGCCCTCACACTCGCCGTCACCGGCCCGGCGCGCGCGGATGCGCAGCCGGCCCAGGGCAGCAAGGGCCTGACGGTTACCGTGACCCGGCCGCAAACCCGCCTCATGACGGAGACCCTGCTGGCCACCGGCTCGCTCAAGGCGCGCGAGGAGATCCAGATCGGGCCGGAAGTGGAAGGCTACCGACTGATCGAACTGCTCGCGGACGTGGGCGACCGGGTCGAGAAAGGTCAGGTGCTCGCGCGCCTCTCGCGCGACATGCTCCAGGTGCAGCTCGCCCAGAACACGGCCAACGGCGCGCGCGCGGAAGCCGCCATCGCCCAGCAGCGCGCCACCCTCGACCAGATGCTGGCCCAGGAGACCGAGGCCACGTCGGCGGTGGATCGGGCGCGCCAGTTGCGCAAGACCGGCGTCATTTCCCAGGAAGCCTTGGATGAGCGCGAGCGCGCCGTGAAGGTCGCCGCCGCCCAGGTGGCCGCCACCCGGCAGGCCCTCCTCGCCGCCGAGGCGGATGCTAAGCTCGTCAAGGCCCAGCGGGACGAGATCGAACTGCGGATGCAGCGCACCGAGGTGCGTTCGCCCGAAGCCGGGGTGATCCTGACCCGGGATGCGCGCGTGGGCTCCATCGTGCTGTCCACGCGGTCCGACCCCCTTTTCCGCATCGCCAAGAACGGCGCCATCGATCTGGAAGCGGAGGTGCCGGAGGCGTCCATGCCGCGCATCGCCGTTGGGCAGCGCGTGGAGGTCACGCCTGCGGGCTTTACCAAGCCCGTTCAGGGCGAAGTGCGTCTCATCTCGGCGCAGCTGGACAAGTCCACGCGCCTCGGCAACGTGGAAATCGCACTGCCCGAGAACGCCCAGCTTCGGCCCGGCACCTATGCGCGGGGGTTGATCGAGATCGGCCGGCGTGAGGGGCTCGTGGTGCCGCAGTCGGCCGTGCTGTTCGACGCGAAGGGCGCCTATGTGCTGGTGGTGACCGACGGCATTGTGGCCGAGCGACGCGTCGAACCGGGCCTGAAGGATGACGGCCGGGTGGAATTGGTGCACGGCGTGAGCGCCAGCGACCAGGTGGTGGTGCGGGCCGGCGGCTTCCTGCGGGAGGGCGACCATGTCACCCCCGTGGAAGCCCTGCAGACCGCGAAGGACGCCCGCTGATGGCGCTCAACATTTCCGCCTGGGCGATCCGCAAGCCCATTCCCGCGCTCGTCCTGTTCGTGGTGCTGACCGCGCTCGGCATCGTGCATTTCCGGTCCCTGCCGGTGACGCAAATGCCGAACATCGACGTGCCCATCGTCATGGTCACAGTCACCCAGCCCGGCTCTGCCCCAAGCGAACTGGAGACCCAGGTAACTAAGAAGATTGAGAATGCGGTCGCCGGCGTCTCCGGAGTGAAGCACATCTCCTCCTCCATCTCGGAGGGCGCATCCGTCACCACCATCGAGTTCCACCTGGAAACGGCAGTGGACCGGGCGGTGAACGACACCCGCGACGCAGTGACGAAGATCAGGACCGAGCTGCCCCAATCCATCGACGAACCGTTGATCCAGCGCGTCGACATTGAGGGCCTGCCCATCATAACCTTCGCGGTCTCTTCAGCGACGCTGAGCCCGGAGGAATTGTCCTGGTTTGTGGACGACACGGTCGCACGCGCCGTGCAGGGCATTCGCGGCGTGGCGCAAGTAAAGCGCGAAGGCGGCGTCGACCGGGAGATCCGCGTCTCGCTCGATCCCGACCGGCTGATGGCGCTCGGCATTACCGCGGCCGAAGTCAGCCGCCAGCTCAAGGCCACCAATCTCGACGTGTCCGGAGGGCGCGGCGAGGTGGGCACGCAGGAGCAGTCCATCCGCACGCTGGCGGGCGCCACCACCGTGGACGCCCTCGCCGACATGCGCATCGTGCTGTCCAATGGGCGCTATGTGCGCCTCAAGACTCTCGGCCGTGTCTATGATGGCTCGGCGGAGCCGCGCGTGTTTGCGCGGCTCGATGGGCGGCCCGTGGTGGCCTTCGGCGTCTATCGCGCCAAAGGCTTTTCCGATGTGGTGGTGGAGGAGCGCGTCCAGGCCGAGATCAAGAAGCTCGGCGCGGCCCATCCCGACGTCACCTTCTCCATGATCGACACCACGGTGCGCTACACCAAGGCGGACTACGAGTCCGCCATGCACACCCTGATCGAGGGCGCGATTCTCGCCGTGGTGGTGGTGTTCCTGTTCCTGAGGGACTGGCGGGCCACCATCATCACCACGCTGGCCATCCCGCTCTCCATCCTGCCCACCTTCTGGATCATGGACCTGCTGGGCTTCTCGCTGAATGCGGTGAGCCTCCTGGCCATCACGCTGGTGACCGGCATCCTGGTGGACGATGCCATCGTTGAGATCGAGAACATCGTCCGGCACATGCGGCAGGGCAAGTCGCCTTACCGCGCCTCCATCGAGGCGGCGGACGAGATCGGCCTCGCGGTGGTGGCGACCACGCTCACCATCGCCGCCGTGTTCGTGCCGGTCTCCTTCATGGGTGGCATTGCCGGCCAGTATTTCAAGCAGTTCGGCATCACGGTCGCCATCGCGGTGCTGTTCTCCCTGGCGGTGGCCCGGCTCATCACGCCCCTGCTCGCCGCCTATTTCCTGCGCGACAGCGGTCATCACCAGGTCAAGGAAGGCATGGTGATGCGCAATTATGTGCGCCTACTGGGCTGGTCGGTGCGGCACCGCTTCGTGACCATCCTCATGGGCTTCGGGGTGTTCGCGGGGACCATCTACCTGTCGACGCTGCTGCCCTCCGGCTTCTTACCCAGCAACGACATCTCGCGCTCCATGCTGTCCATCGAGCTGCCGCCGGGCACCACGCTGGGGGAAACACAGGACGTGTCCGACCGCATCACCCGCCTGCTCCTCGACCAGCCTGAGGTGGCAAGCGTCTATGCCACCGCTGGTACCGGCGGCGACGGGGGAATGGCCCTGTCGGCGGGCGAGGTGCGCAAGTCGCAGATCGTGGCCAACCTGAAGCCACGCAAGGAGCGCGCCGTCGACCAGAAGACCTTTGAGGGCCGCCTGCACGACAAGCTCACTGCTATTCCCGACATGCGCTTCACCTGGAGTCCCAACGGCCAGGCAGCGCAGCGCGGCTTCAGCGTCATCCTCTCCGGCAATGACGGCGAGGCGGTTGAGGAAGCGGCGCTGAAGCTCGAGAAGGAGGTGCGCGACCAGGTGCCGGTGCTCTCCAACGTGGTGTCCAGCGCCTCGCTGGACCGGCCCGAGATCCGCATCATCCCCAAGCTCGACCAAGCGGCGCAGCTCGGCGTCTCGGTGGACACCATCGCGGAGACGGTGCGGATCGCCACCATCGGCGACATCAATGCCAACCTCGCCAAATTCTCGGCCAAGGACCGGCAAATCGACATCCGGGTGCAGATGGACGAGCGGGCGCGGGCGCGCCTGTCCACGTTCGATGCCATCCGCGTGCCCACCAAAACCGGCGTGTCCGTGCCGCTCTCGGCGGTCGCCACCATCGAGTTCGGCAAGGGCCCCACGGCGCTGGAACGCTATGACCGGGCACGGCGCATCGCAGTGGAGGCGGACCTGGTGGGCGACACGCCGCTCGGCACCGCGCTCGAACAGGTCAAGGCGCTTCCCGCGGCCCGCGATCTGCCGGCCGGCGTCACGCTGAAGGAATCGGGCGACGCGGAGATCATGGAGGAGGTGTTCACCGGCTTTGCCCTTGCCATCGCAGCGGGCGTCATGCTGGTGCTGGCGGTGCTGGTGCTGCTGTTCCAGGACGTGCTGCAGCCCATCACCATCCTCATCTCCCTGCCGCTCTCGGTGGGCGGCGCCTTCATCGCCCTGCTGCTGACCGGCAACTCGGTGTCGCTCCCGGTGGTCATCGGCTTCCTGATGCTCATGGGCATCGTCACCAAGAACGCCATCCTCCTGGTGGATTTCGCGGTGGAAGCCATGGCGCTGGGCCATTCCCGCTTCGAGGCGCTGATGGAAGCGGGGCGCAAGCGCGCCCAACCCATCGTCATGACCACCATCGCCATGGCGGCGGGCATGATCCCCTCGGCCCTGGCCCTAGGCGAAGGCGGTGCCTTCCGCGCGCCCATGGCCATTGCCGTGATCGGAGGCTTGCTGGCCTCCACCGTGCTGTCGCTGGTGTTCGTGCCGGCTGTCTTCACAGTGATGGACGACTTGCGCCGGATTCTCGGCCGGGTGTTCGGACGCTTCATCGGCGCCAGGGACGAGGCGAATACGTCTCATGGGGACCAGCACGACCCGCACCGGAACGCCGCCCCCTATCCCAAGGCGGCAGAGTGATCCGGTCGCGACAAGAGCGACCCAAGTTCTGATTTAAGAACGCCCTCATCAGACGGCGCGGGAGACAAACCTCCCCGCGCCGTTTCCACATGTCATTCGCGCATGTCTGACCCCACTTGACTTGTTCGACAAATCGAACGATGTTGCGCCGCAGGATCTTCAAGAAACGGGTGCGGCCATGACGCGCTGCCGGTGTATGCGAATGTGAAACCCAGCGGCCCCGCACGCCCCGGCGCGCGGTCCGTTGGTTGCATTCGGCATGCGCGCCCGGCTCTGGCTCAGACGCCCGCGCATCTTTCCGCCCACCTCATCTTCTCCCCGCCGCACCTGACGCCCCAGCTCTAAGCCGGTCGCTGGCGTGCGCGGCCTTGCCATGGTGACATGCGCATGAATGCCCTTTCGCCCCTTTCCGCCCCCGTTGCAGCCTTGGCGGACCCAACAGGAAGACCGCAAGCCGTGACGCCCTCCGTCGTCCAGTTCGAGCATGTGGGCAAGACCTTTGCGGCCCGGCGCGGCACGCCCGAGGTCGCGGCGCTCTCGGACGTGAACCTCGCGGTGCCGGAAGGCACCATCGTAGGCGTCATCGGCCGATCGGGCGCCGGCAAGTCCACCCTTATCCGTCTGGTGAACGGGCTGGAGCGCCCCACCTCCGGCCGCGTGGTGGTGGATGGCACCGATATTACCGCTCTGTCGGAGCCGGGCCTGCGCGAGGCACGCCGCTCCATCGGCATGATCTTCCAGCACTTCAACCTGCTGGCCCGCCGCACCGCCTTCGAGAACGCCGCTCTGCCGCTTGAGATTGCCGGTGTCCCCGCCCGCGAGATCAAGGCCCGCGTGGAGCCGCTGCTGGACCTGGTGGGCCTCGCCGACAAGCGCGACCGCTATCCGGCAGAGTTGTCGGGTGGCCAGAAGCAGCGGGTGGGCATTGCGCGGGCCCTCGCCATGCGCCCCCGCGTCCTGCTCTCGGACGAGGCCACCTCGGCGCTGGACCCCGAAACCACCAACCAGATCCTCGCTTTGCTGCGCAAGGTGAATGCGGAGCTGAACCTCACCGTCCTGCTCATCACCCATGAGATGGGAGTGATAAAGGCGGTGGCCGACCGGGTGGCGGTGCTGGACGGCGGGCGGATCGTGGAAGATGGCCCGACCTATGAAATCTTCGCCCGGCCCCAGCACGCCACTACGCGGTCCTTCATCTCGGCCCTGACGGGCGCCTCCCTCCCGCCTTACATCGCCGATCGCCTGCACCCCGAGCCGGTCGCCGGCGGTCAGGCGCTGGTGCGCGTGGTGTTCACCGGTAACCATGCCACCGACCCGGTGCTCTCGCGGGTGTCGCGGGTGCTGGGCATCGACCTCAACATTATCCAGGCCCAGGTGGACGACATTGCCGGCGTGCCGTTCGGCGTGATCGTGGTGGGCGTGCCCAGCACGCCCGGCACCGTGGAGGCCATGCGCGCCGCCGTGGAGCGGCTCGATCTCAGCACGGAGGTGCTCGGCTATGTCGCTTGATTTCCTCACCCCCGCCATGGTCGACCTGCTGATCGAGGCCACCAAGGCCACCCTCTATATGGTGGCCGTGGCCGGCATCATCGGCACCGCCATCGGCCTGCCGCTGGGCGTGTTCCTGGCCACCAGCCGCTCGGGCGAGCTGTTCGCAGCCCCCCTCGTCAACCACGCCTTGGGGCTGGTGGTGAATGCGGCCCGCTCCACGCCCTTCATCATCCTGGTGGTGGCCATCATCCCCTTTACCCGGCTGATCGCCGGCACATCCATCGGCACCAATGCGGCCATCGTCCCGCTGACCGTTGCGGCTGCCCCCTTCATCGCCCGCCTCATCGAAGGGGCCATCCGGGAGGTGGACCAGGGGCTGGTGGAAGCTGCCCGCGCCATGGGCGCAAGCCCGGTGCAGATCGTGGTGAAGGTGCTCCTCCCCGAGGCCCTGCCGGCCATCACGCTGGCCCTGACGCTGGCGGCTGTCAGCCTCCTCGGCTACTCGGCCATGGTGGGCGCGGTGGGTGGCGGCGGCCTCGGCGACCTCGGCATCCGCTTTGGCTACCAGCGCTTCATGCCGGAGGTGATGGCCACCGTGGTGGTGGTGCTGATCCTGCTGGTGCAACTGGTGCAGAGCGCCGGCGACCTGCTCGCCCGCCGCCTCGACAAGCGCAACCGCCGGGACTGACCCGGCGGCCGGTTCCAAAATCCCACGTCTTCAGAAACATCCAGGAGAAATCCCATGACCCTTCGCAGCCTTCTGGCCGGCGTGGCCCTGGCGCTCGTCGCCACCGCCGCCGGCGCCGAAACCATCAAGGTGGGCGTCACCCCCGGCCCCCATGCCCAGATCCTGGAAGCGGTGAAGCCCATTGCCGCCAAGCAGGGCCTCGACATCCAGATTGTCGAATTCTCCGACTATGTGGTGCCCAACGAGGCGCTGAATTCCGGCGAACTGCAGGCCAACTCGTTCCAGCACCAGCCCTATCTGGATAACCAGGTGGCCGATCGCGGCTACAAGCTGGTGTCGGTGGCTCAGACGGTAAACTTCCCCATCGGCATCTATTCCACCAAGTATAAAAGCCTCGATGATCTGCCGGCGGGCGCGAGCGTTGGCATTCCCAACGATCCCACCAATGGCGGGCGCGTCCTGCTGCTCCTGCGGGACAAGGGCTATATCAAGCTGCGCGACGGCGTCGGCTTCAAGCCGTCGGTGGCGGATATCACCGAGAATCCGAAGAAGCTGAAGATCGTGGAGATCGACGCGGCCCAGCTGCCGCGCTCTCTGCCCGACCTCGCCGCCGCCGGCATCAACACCAATTATGCCAAGGAAGCCGGCTTGGACCCGGTGAAGGATCCCATCCTGCGCGAGGACCCCAAGGGCCCCTATGTGAACGTCATCGCCGTGCGCGTGGCGGACAAGGACAAGCCTTATGTGAAGATCCTGGTGGACAGCTATCGCTCGCCCGAAGTGAAGGAATTCATCCTGACCACCTTCAAGGGCTCCGTGCTGCCGAGCTGGTGAGGACGGCGGGGCCCTTCCTCGCCTCCTGAAACGTGAAAAGCGCCGCCCCTCCGGAGCGGCGCTTCTTTTTTTGCTGGGACGTCCTTGGCGCCTTTCGGATCAGTCCGCGGCCTCAAGCCGGGACACCACGAGCGTGCGCGCCTCATCCACCAGCGCATCATAATCCTGCGCCATGGGCACACCGACGGCGCTTCCGAGGGCCGTCTTCAAGGTCCAGACCGCGCTCATGTCGGCGGGATGCTCCAGCACATCCCGCAATTGCTCCGCCCCTCCCTCGTCCATGATGCGGGCGAGGAGATCCAACAACACAACGGCCACCGGCTTATCCAGCACCAGCGCCACTTCGCCGGCGAGCGCTGCGGCGGTATCGATCTCGGTTTCCTGGAACGGGCTCTCGGTCATGGCGCGGGGCCTTCCTGTTCGATCCGCCGGCGAGCCTCCGCTGACGGAAGTGTTTGATCGACTATGGATCAGATCGCCGCCCAATCCGATGGCATTCTGCATAGGGCGCCTTTGTGGCCGGCTCGCGCCGCGCGAGCGCGCCCCCCTTCACAAGGGCTTGCGTGCCACCAGGAAGAGACGGGGAAAAGCCAGCAGCACCTTGCCGTCGGCGTGGACCGGATAATGGGGCGCGACCAGTTCGGTGTAGCGCGCCAGATAGGCTTCCCGCTCCTCGGGGGTGAGCGGATCGAGGAATGGGCGCAGGCCCGTGCTCTTCACCCACTCGGCAATGGCGGTGTGGCCATTGAGCGGATGGTGATAGGTGGTGCGCCAGATGTCGAGCGCGGCGCAATGGGGACGCAGCATGGCGTAATAGCCATCGACGCTCGGCAATGACGTGCGGGCATCGGCGGCGGACTTCAGCTTGTCCGCCCATGGCGCTTCTGCCGCGGCAACCCGCATCGCCACATGGGAGGACTCCTCCAGATTGTCGGGCATCTGAACGGCAAGCACGCCCCCCGGCGCCAGTTGTTCCATGAGGCGGGGCATCAGAGCCTCATGGTCCGGCACCCATTGCAGCACCGCATTGGCAAACAGCACGTCGGCCGGGATTTCCAGGGAGAGTGCCGAGACGTCGCCGCGCAGGAAGGTGGCTCCGGGCAAACGCTTGCGAGCGGCGGCGATCATGTCTGGCGAGGTGTCGATGCCAGCCACCTGCGCCTGGGGGAAGCGGTGGGCCAGGAGTTCCGTGGAATTGCCGGGGCCGCAGCCGAGATCCACCACATATTTGGGGGCGATCGGCGGGATGCGCGCGAGAAGGTCCGATGAGGGGCGCGTGCGCTCATCCTCGAACTTCAAATAGAGCGCGGCGTCCCAGTCTTCCGCCTGCCCCGGTCCCGTGCTGGCCATGGTGCCCTCCCCTCTCGTGCGGGAGGATGCATACGCCGATGGCGCGCCCGCGCAAGAGGACGGCGGCTGGCGACCGGGACCTTCGGCCTCAGTCTGCTCTGGCCCTGCGCCTTTGAATGCTGTGTGTCGGACACGAAAAACCCCCGGTGCTCTTTCGAGCATCGGGGGTTTTGT
>NZ_CP072392.1:165543-201458 GCF_017742835.1 Aquabacter sp. L1I39 | reverse complement strand
ACAAAACCCCCGATGCTCGAAAGAGCACCGGGGGTTTTTCGTGTCCGACACACAGAACTCGCGCGCGAGAAGGGGGCCGATCCGCCTCCCCTCTGCTTCTCCCCCAGCCCCGCACCCGCCCAAAAAGCGTCCTGCGGGCTCCAGAGGAAAAGGCCACGGCCGAACCAGCACGAACAGGAGACAAAAGCCGGGCAGCACTTGGTTTCCGGCGCCTCTCCGCCTCGCGTTGCTCTCCTCGATCCTCAGGCGCAGGCCCGGTCCTTAGAGCATGCGCCGATCAGATGGCATCGCCATCTGATCGCATCACGCATTCTCTATCAATGGGTTAGAGGGCGATTCACCCATCAGATTGATTCAATCTGATGGGGATCGCGCTCTAGCCCAGATGGTGGATCCAAGCTGCGGCCATCAGCAGGCAGAGGAGGGAGGCCGGAACGCCGGCGCGCGCGAACTCCGCGAAGGAGAGCGCGATGCCCCGCTTGCGGCATTCCTCGGCCACGATGATGCCGACCAGGCTGCCGAAGATCACTGCGCTGGAAGAAAAGCCCGTGCCGAGCGCAATGGCCGCACCGAGCGCCTCCGGATGGGAAGTGCCGCCGATGAACGGTGCCGCGAGCATCACCGCCGGATTGTTGCCTACGATGTTGCTGAGCACCGCCATGGCGATGAGCATGGACTGTGGGTCGTGTAGGTCGACCCCAATGCTGCGCAGGCCGGCGAGGACCTGCTCGGGCAGCCCAGTGGCCGTGAGCGCGGCATTAACCACGAACAGGCCGAACAGCAGCACCAATAGGTCGCCGTCCACGTGATGCAGGAGGCTTTTCGACTCCATCCGCCGGCTGACCAGGAGAACGCTCGCGCCCGCCAGCGCGATCAGCATGTGCGGCACGTCGGTGAAGATGAAGGCCGAGACCACGGCCACTGCCACCAGCCCCGCTTTCAGCGCCTCGACGCGATCAAGGGGAGCAGGGATGAAGGCGGCCTGCGGAACCGCTGGGGGCTGCGCCGTGTCTGTCAGTGCCCATCGGCCTCGATAGCATAGCGCGATCACGCTCCACACCACCGGCAGGCTGAGCACGGCTGGCGGGGCCGCGGCCGCCATGAAGCCCAGGAAGGAGAGCTGCAGCGTCTCCGCGACGATCATGTTCTGCGGGCTGCCGAGGAGGGTTGCCGCCGAGGCGAAATTGGCGGCGAAGCACAGGCCGAGCAGGAAGGGTAGCGGGTTGAGCCGGCGCGCGATGCATATGGCGCAGAAGATGGGCGTCATCGCCACCGCGACGACATCCTTGTTCAAGAGCGCGGCCATCACACCGGACACAGCGATCAGGATGGCCAGAAGCCCCTTGGGTCCGACATTCAGTCCGCCGATTTTTCCGGCGACGAAGTCATAGAAGCCGGCCACTGCGAAGGCTGCGGAAACCGTCATGAGGCCGAACAGCAAGCCGATGACGCGATAATCCACCGCGTCCCAGGCCGCGGCCGGCGAAATCTGGCCGGCTGCGATGAGCACCATCGCCCCTACCGTGGCGGCGCCCGTCCGGTCCAGCCGGAAACCCGGCAGATGGCCGACGCCCATGGCCACATAGACCAGGATGAAGATGGCGAGCGTCACGTCCATGGGGCCCCTCCTGCAACGCGTCGCAGCCGGAAGGGGGGCAGGCGTGGTGAGGACATCCGCGCCCAGGCCTTCGGCCAATGGGGAGAGGTCCGCGCGGCCATCGCACGGCCCCGCCGGACATCACTTGGGATTGCCGCGATCCATGTTCCAGAAATTGATGGCCCGCTCGCCGTAGAGCGGGGTGTCGAGGCCTTCCACCTGGATCGTTTCGGACACCCGCAGGATGCCGAGCCCGTCGAGGATCTTCAGCAGGACGAAGGTGACGAGACTGGCATAGGCGGCGACGAGAACCACGGCCAGAACCTGCACGCCCAGCTGGTGAAGACCAGCCGACACCTGGTTGATGTGAGAACTGGCCAGCACGCCGATGAGCAGCGCTCCGGTCAGGCCGCCGACGCCATGCGCCCGCCAGACCTCAAGGGAATCGTCGATCTTGAGCCAAGCCTGGACATGCTTGGCATGGTAGCACACCGTCGCGCCCACGGCCCCGATCAGAAGGGCGGACATGGGTTCCACATAGCCCGAGGCCGGGGTGATGGTGGCAAGGCCGGCCACCGCGCCCACCAGGACCCCCGAGAAGGAAGGACGCCCGTTCTCGCGCCATTCCCAGAACATCCAAACGAGCATGGCGATGGAGCCCGCCAGCATGGTGTTGGTGAAGGCATAGGCAGCCAGCGCATCCGCCGCATAGGCGCCGCCCGCATTGAAGCCGAACCAGCCGAACCACAGAAGGCCGGCGCCCAGCGCCACCAAAGGCAGGCTGGCGGGCTCCGACTCGCTCTCGCCCGGCGCGAGCTTGCGCTTGCCGAGATAGGCCGCCGTCACCAGGGCGGAGAAGCCGGCGGCGGTGTGGATGACGATGCCGCCGGCAAAGTCCACGACGCCCAGCTTGGCGAGGAAGCCGCCGCCCCAGATCCAATGGGCAGCTGGCAGATAGACCAGGATGGTCCACAGCGCGATGAAGAAGAGATAGGCCCCGAAGCGGAAACGCCCGACAAAGGCACCGGTCATCAAGGCCGGTGTGATGATGGCGAACATCATCTGGTAGGCGAAGACCATGATGAACGGGATGTTCGGCCCATAGGCGGGGTTGGGCTGAATGCCCACATGGTACATGCCGAAATAGGGCGCGATATTGCCGATGACGCCACCCATGTCCGGGCCGAACGCCAGGCTGAAGCCGCCGAACACCCAGATCAGGCCGACAACGCCCATACAGACGAAGTTCTGGATCATGATCGAGATCATGTCCCGCTGCTTGACGAGGCCGCCATAGAACAGCGCCAGAGCCGGGGTCATCATGCACACCAGGGCGGTACACAGGAGGATGAAGGCGGTATCGCCTGCATTGATGGCTTGCATCTCATTTCGCCTTTCGTGGCTGCGTCTATGAACTCTGGGGGATCGCTTCGTGCTGCCTGCCCCATGGGCGCCGGCGGGGGCAGGGCCATGCCGCCTCGGTGCGCCGCGAAGGCATGCCGAGGGTCAGGCCGCCGTGCGAGTCGGGGCCGATGTGGGATGGTCGTGTCCGATCATGTGGCCCTCCACCGGCTGGTGGGGGTGGGGCGCCATGAGCTTCTTCGGCGCGATGAACAGATACATGGTCAGGACATAGGGCGCGGTGAACGAGGGAATGCCGGAGGGGGCGACGATCACGTCCAGGGCGCCCTGCACGAAGACGGTGGTGATGGTGGCCAGCAGTGCATAGAGCGTCACCCTTGGCGACGGCTTCAGGAAGATGACGCCCACCGCCAGCGCCGTGAGCACGGGGCTGAAGCCATAGAGACCCTGGCTGACCACAGCTGGATCCGCCCCCATGCCGATGGCGACCGCCATGGCGACCAGAGAGCCGGCGGCGGCGGCGATGCCGGCGGGAACGGAGGCGATGAAGATCCCGAGCAGGATGATGGCGCCGGAAATCTCGTTTCCCAGCAGATAGACCTGGCCGATATTGCAAAAGAAGATCTGAACCAGTTCCATCGGCTGGGGCAGGAAGACGACGCCCTGCACATAGTCGGTGGCCAGCTTCGGCGCGTCGCCGGTGACATGAAGGCCGCCGAAGGAATAGGCCCCGGCGACCATCAGCCAGCCGGTCAGCACGAAGGGGCCGGTGGAGCCGGGAATGCCCCACTTGGCGGTGAGTGTCGCGCTGCAGGCGGCGGTGATGACGGTGCTCGCCGCGGCGCCCACGATCACATAGGCCCAAAGCTGCGGAGCGGCGGCAATGAAGGTCGGCAGCGCCGCGCCCACCAGGACGCCGTTGAAGCCGAACAGGCCGGCGGCCACCGATGGCTCGTCGCAATCCAGCAGCCGAGCCGTCAGGGTGGCGACACAAACACCGAGCGCCGCTCCGATGGTGGTGGTCCAGTTGCCGGACGCATAGGAGGCATAGGCCATCGCGACGAAGAACAGGGCCCCCGTGATCGGGTTCTCCATGAAGAAGACCTGGCTCGTTCCCTTCAGGGCTTCGATCAGGAAGTTGTTTTTATGTGCGGCCATGGCTGCGGTCCTTGGTCAACGCCAGAGGAAGTCCTGCGGCAGGGTCTGGCCGCGGGCTTCCTCGCGGACGATCTGCCAGAAGCGGCGCACCTCGCGGCGCACGTCGTAGGTCTCCATGCCCACCGCGCGCAGCATCAGGCCGGCGTCATTCGGCAGGCGGGACACGCCGGAAATGGCGCGGGGCGCCTCGGCCGGGAAATGGGTGCCGAACCGCCCCTTGATGCGGGCAGCGATGGGGGGCGGAGTGAGGCAGAGGATGTTCGCGAAGGCGTCGTAGCCGCGCATGACCGCCGGCAGGTCCACCGACCCATCGCCCTTCTCGATCAGGATCTTTTCCGCGAACAGCTTGCGCCCGCCCGGCCGGCGCACCGCGACGGCCACCGAGAGCAGGTCGAGGCCGAACCGCTCGCTCTCGTGATGATGCTTGCGCCCGGCCAGAACCATCTCGCCATAAAGGAGCGTGGCGTCCTCAGCGATGACGATGTCGGTCTGGTTGATGAAGCGGGAATCCCGGTAGGGGATGGTGAAGTCGGGCAGATATTCCAGATAGGCGCCGGCTTCGAGCGTGAGGGTCTGGTGCTGGGAGGCATAATTGGCATCCATCAGGTGGATGCGGTTGGCGCTCTGGGTGGTCACATGGGCGCATGCCTCTTCGCCCACGCAGATGTCGATCTTGTAGCGGTCGCCCTGCAGGATGCCGCCGCCCACCGAGATGATGGAGCAGATGGGCAGGTCCGGCATGGCCTCGTCCCAGTAGAGTGCCCGCTGCACCAGCAGGGGCGCCACCCGGTAGAGGTCATGCAGGACGGACCGGCCGCCGCGCATGCCAAAGCCAAGGCGCAGCTCGCCGACCTTGCCCGGCGCAGCCGCGCGCATCTGCGCCGGCTCGTCCTGGAAGTCCCGGACTTCGCGCGCCGCATCAAGGAGGCCGAGTTGCGCGTGGAGCGCCATGGCGTCAGGCCACCGCGCTCGTCGCAGGCGTGGTCTTCACGTCGAACAACGCCATGTCGAGGATAAGGCGGATGAGGTCGTCAATGCCCTCGCCCGTCTTGCAATTGGTGAAGAGGAACGGCTTCTTGCCGCGCATCAGCCTCGAGTCGCGGTCCATCACCTCAAGGCTCGCGCCCACATAGGGGGCGAGGTCCTTCTTGTTGATGACGAGGATGTCCGACTGGCAGACGCCCGCCCCGTTCTTGCGCGGGATCTTGTCGCCCGCCGCCACGTCGATCACATAGATGTAGAAGTCCGCCAAAGCGGGGCTGAAGGTCAAGGTCAGGTTGTCGCCGCCGGACTCGATCAGGATCACGTCGCTGTCGGGGTATTTCTCTTCCAGCTCCTCCACCGCGGCGATGTTCATGGAGGGGTCTTCGCGCACGGCCGTGTGGGGGCAGGCGCCGGTCTCGACGCCCACGATCTTCTCTTCCACCAGGATGCCGTTGAGGGTGCGGCGGACCTGCTTGGCATCCTCCGTGGTCACCACGTCATTGGTGATGATGAGCGGCTTGATGCCGAGGTCGATCAGCCGTGGCGTGATGGTTTCGATGACGGCGGTCTTGCCCGATCCGACGGGACCACCAATGCCGATGCGGGTGATTTTCTTCATGGATTGCCTCCCTCGCCCGTGCCGCGCTCAGTTCATGAACAGGCGGACATGGGTGGTGGTGTGATGGGCGACGAGGACGTCGAAGACGGGGGCGAAGGACGCCATCTCATCGAGCGAGAGGTCGCGCACCGCCTGGTAGTCGCCATCGACCCGGCTTTGTGCGGTGAAGAGGATGCGCTGGGTGTCCAGATGGTCGATGCGCATCAGGCGCAGCGCCGCGCTCAGGATCATGGAGGCGACGCCATATTGGTGCATGACGAAGGCCTCCGCCTCGTCCACCTCCATGTGAGCGAGGGCGATGGCCTGGCCGACCGGCAGGCAGCCCGGCGTGGCGCCGGCCCTGATGTCCTCCAGCCACCGCGCCAGAAGCGGCGAAGGCATGATCTTCAGCACCAGCTCGGCGAGCTTCTTGCCGACGCGGGTCAGCATCATCTGCTGCTCTTCGCCCACGCGGCGGCAGAACAGCTCGCTGTCGGCCACGAGAATGGCCTCATAGTCGCCCGCCCGCGCGGCGCGGTGGGCATGGAGGAGCGCGATGCCGTCCATCCGCGCCGTCTGCCGCAGGATCAGGTCCACATAGGCAAGCAGGCTCTCCGGATCGGTGACCACGCCCGTCTGCAGCGCGGATTCCAAGCCGTTGGAGAAGGCGAAGGAACCGATCGGCAGCGTGGAATCCGAGAATTGCAGCAGGCGCGCCAGATGCACCATGCCGGAGGGGCTCGTGCCCCCCGTCCTGCCGGCCTCCGTCATGGCTTCACCACCGCGTTGGCGTGGTCGTGCGGGTGGCTGTGGTCGTGGTGATGATCGTGAGGGTGGTCATGCGCGTGGGAATGACCGTGGCCGTCGGTATGGGCATGATCATGTCCATGCGCCCCATTTCCGTGATGATGATGCGGCGTGGCGTCGGCCCCGGCGAAGAGCAGGCGCACCTCGCGGGCATCGAGCTTGGCGGCGATCTCCTCGCCGGGTGCAAAGCGCGTCTTCACATGCTCGAACGCATGGGTGCGCATGACCGAGGCCATGACCTTCTGGTCCACGGACAGCGGCACATAGACGGTTGAACCCTTGATGACCGCCGGCCAATGCTGGTTGCCGAGCCCATGGCCGAGCTCGAAGCAGGTGCGCACGATTTCCGCCGGCGAGAGCTTCTCGATGCCTTCCAGCTCGATAACGAGCACATCCTTCAAGGCCACACGGGCGACGACGATAACCCCTGCGGCTTCGTCGAAATGCAGCACGTCGCCGTCATGCAGGTGCTGGGAGCGCGGCAGCGAGATGGCCAGCTCGATGCCGCCCTCACTCTCCTTGCGCAGCCGGTTCTTGGGCGCTTCCCACTGCTCCAGGGTGAGCGGATCCACCTTTGCGTTTCGCGACCGCTCCTGCCAGAGCGGATCGCGAAGATTGCCGAGCGTCGTCTCGACCAGGATCATGTGAGTCTCCCAGGCGCTTGTCTCAAGTGCCACGCACTTTCGTTGCCAGAGTTAGGCCAGTCAAAGTCGCGCAATAGCCGACCACAAGGCTGAAGAGGATGTATAGGACGGACAGAGCCACGTGACTCGGCGTGTTCAGTTCAGAATAGGCTCCGAAAATGAACGTCGAAAAGGTCGACATCCCGCCGCAAAAGCCTGTGGAAATCAGAAGCGTGACATGCTCGGACACGCGTCCCTTCTGGTGCAGGCCCGAGATCAGGCCAAGCAGAAGACACGCGAGACTATTCGCCGCGAAGATGTCCACGGGAAATGCCGTGCTGTAGCGCCCCACAAGCAGGATGGCGCCCTCGCGGGCGATGGCGCCGAGGCCGCCCCCGACGAAGACGATGATGACGGGCAGTGGCGACATGGCCAGCCTCCTATGCCCGCGCCAGGGCAACGCCGGCGGCAGCGGCCAGGAGGCCTCCCCCCACGGACGTCGCCAGATAGGCGAGGGCCAGTCTCCGTCGGCGCGCCCCAGCCATCTGCACAGCATCCAGCTGCATAGTGCTGAAGGTGGTGTATCCGCCGAGCACGCCGGTCAGGACCTTGGACGACATGACGCCGCCAAAACGATGCTCCCAGCCCAGCGCCAGCGACGCGGACAGGTAGGCGATCACGAAGGCGCCCGAGACATTCACCAGGAAGGTGCCGACCTTGAAGGACGTGCGGAAGCGCTGCTCCACCAGCCGTCCCACCTGCCAGCGCAGCAGGGAGCCGATGCCGCCTCCGAGCCCAACCCACAGGATGTCGATCGCGTGCATGGGACAATGCCACCCTGTTGATGGGGAGGGCGCGCCCTCCCCACTGCGTTGCCGGCTCAGCTGAAGAAATAGAGCTGGCCGAGCGGAAGGCGCGTGGCCGGCTCGATGGTGGCGTGCGTGCCATCCACCGTGACGGCGAAGGTTTCCGGGTTCACCTCGATGACGGGCATGGCGGTATTGCGCACCATGGAGGTCTTGGTGATGGTGCGCGTGCCATAGACCGGCACCACCTGCGACTTCAGCTCGTAGCGCTCCACGATGCCCGCCTCGCAGGCGGCGTGGGAGGTGAAGGTCACGCGGGTCTTGGGCAAAGCCGATCCCATGGCGCCGAACATGGGCCGGTAGATCACCGGCTGGGGCGTGGGCAGGGAGGCGTTGGGATCGCCCATCAGCGCCCAGGAGATCATGCCGCCCTTGATGACCATCTTCGGCTTGGCTCCGAAGAAAGCAGGCTCCCACAGGACGAGGTCGGCCATCTTGCCCACCTCGACCGAGCCGATCACATGGGCCACGCCCTGCGCGATGGCGGGGTTGATGGTGACTTTCGCCACGAACCGCAGCACGCGCTCATTGTCATTGCCCGAGCGATCGCCCGCATAGGCGCCACGCCGCTGCTTCATCAGGTCGGCGGTCTGGATGGTGCGGGTCCAGTTCTCGCCGATGCGCCCCATGGCCTGGCTGTCGCTGGACAGGATGGAGATGGCGCCGAGATCGTGCAGCACGTTCTCCGCCGCGATAGTCTCCGCGCGCACGCGGCTCTCGGCGAAGGCGACATCGGTGGGGATCTTCGGGCTGAGATTGTGACAGATCATCGTCATGTCGAACAATTCGGCCTGGGAGTTGATCCCATAGGGCAAGGTCGGATTGGTGGAGCTGGGAATGACGTTGTACAGCCCCGCCACCCGGATGATGTCCGGCGCATGCCCGCCGCCGGCGCCCTCGGTGTGGTAGGTGTGGATCGTGCGTCCCTCGAAGGCGGCGATCGTGTTTTCCACGAAGCCCGCCTCGTTCAGCGTGTCGGTGTGGATGCACACCTGCACGTCGAAATTATCGGCCACCGTCAGGGCGTTGCGGATGGCGGCCGGGGTGCTGCCCCAATCCTCGTGGATCTTCAGCCCCATGGCGCCGGCGCGGATCTGCTCCTCGATGGGCACCGGCGCCGAGCCATTGCCCTTGCCGAGCACGCCAGCATTGACGGGCCAGGCATCGAAGGAGCGGAGCATCATTTCGATGTTCCAGGTGCCCGGCGTGATGGTGGTGCCGTTGGTGCCGTCGCTCGGTCCGATGCCGCCGCCAAAGACGGTGGTGACGCCGTTGGAGAGCGCGGCCTGCGCCTGCTGGGGCGAGATATAGTGAACGTGAGCGTCGATGCCGCCCGCCGTCAAGATGAGATGCTCACCGGAAATGGCATCCGTTCCGGGCCCGAGTGCCAGGCCCGGCGTGACGCCGGACATGGTGGAGGGATTTCCGGCCTTGCCGATGGCGCAGACCAGGCCGTTCTTGATGCCCACATCCGCCTTGATGACACCCTGGACCGCGTCGAGGATGGTGACATTGGTGATGACGAGATCGGGCGCGCCCGCTGCGCTGGTGAGCTCGTTATCATAGCCCATGCCGTCGCGCAGCGTCTTGCCGCCACCATAGACGGCCTCTTCGCCGTAGACGCGCAAGTCCTTCTCGATCTCGATATAAAGATCGGTATCTCCGAGCCGGATCTTGTCGCCCGTCGTGGGTCCAAAAAGGTCGGAATATTGTTGTCTCGAGATCTTTGGCATCTCAGAGCTCCGCAGCCTGAATAAAGGTGGCCATCACGACTTGCTTTTGAACCCGTAGCGCTTGGCGCGCTCCAGTGCATCGGTCAGGCGCGGACGGTAATCGTCATAGTTCTCGTCGCCGACCCAGCCATTGACGAGGCCATTGAAGCCAAGAACGCGCTGCTTTCCTTGATAGGGCACGAGAACCACTTCTTTCTCGTCGCCGGGCTCGAAGCGCAGAGCGGTGGTCGCGGGAATGTTCAGCCGCTTGCCGAATGCCTGCTCCCGGTCGAATGCCAGGGCGGCATTCACCTCAAAGAAGTGGAAATGGGAACCGACCTGGATGGGCCGGTCTCCGGTATTGCGCACTTTCAGTGTTGTCGTGGGATAGCCGGCATTGAATTCAATGTCGCCCTTGCCAAGGACAAGTCCTCCCACAGGAGTTTTCTTGCTTTGATCGCTCATCTGACGACGCCCCTCATCCGGTTACTTGATGGGATCGTGTACGGTGACGAGCCGGCTTCCGTCGGTGAACACCGCCTCCACCTGCACGTAGGGAATCATCTCGGCGACGCCGTCCATAACGTCGTCGCGCGTGATCGCCTTGCTGGCCAATTCCATAACCTCTTCAACGGTCTTGCCCGCGCGGGCGCCGTCAAGCGCAGCGACGGAGATGAGGGAAACCGTCTCGGGATGGTTGAGCTTCAGCCCCTGATCCTTACGCCTCTGAGCCACTTGGGCGAGCGTGTAGATGAGGAGCTTGTCGATTTCTCGGGGCGTGAAATGCATGGGAGAATCCTCGACGCGCGCGAACCTTCGGCAATGCTGCGCGGGCGCTGCCGGCTCGATCTGCGAGATCGCCTTATTGGTAACAGAAAGCCCCAATGCCACGCCAGCTAAAACAGCCTCGAAGTGAGTAATTATTGGGAATCTGAATAAATAA
This sequence comes from Aquabacter sp. L1I39, assembly GCF_017742835.1. GTDB lineage: Bacteria > Pseudomonadota > Alphaproteobacteria > Rhizobiales > Xanthobacteraceae > L1I39. Next base: position 190,808 of record NZ_CP072392.1, on the reverse strand, counting down.
TCGGAACCTTAAGCGGTGCAATAACCGCATCGAATAAATGAAGTTTATTTATTATGTTTGATTTGTAGTTTCGTTTGTCGTGAACATATGCGTTAATATTAGGAGGTATCATGGTCGCGTCTTATGTCGACGCGCGGAAAATTTGCGCCTGTGCCGACCTTCCGCTACGTTCCAGCTCGCGGTAGACGGCGTTACAAAGAGGCGGCCAGTTATCGATGCGCGCATTCCCGGGGGTGTGCCGTCGAGCCCTGTGGCAAGTCCGGTTTTGTTTTCGCCAGTCTTCCAACTGATTCAAATTAATGATCGAAGGTCGGGCGCGATGATTGTGCTCTAAGTCAAAGTATTGTTTGCACGGTGAATGAGGTGTTATGATTTGGGCTCCATTTGTAGCGCGCTATATTAATCGGATTTCCAGATATATCCCCTGAAATCAATCGCATGCCTGGATGTGCCCGTCACTCGCGGGCATAAGGGCAAGAGCAACAGCAGGCTGGGCAGCAATCATGCGGGATCAGGGCAATCTCATCGATACGGATGAGTTGCGGGCATTTGACGCCGTGGCGACGAAACGAAGCTTCAGTCTCGCGGCCGTGGAGGTGGGCGCTTCCCAATCAACAGTAAGCCAGCGGATTGCGCGCCTGGAAAAACGCCTCAACCGGCGGCTGGTGTTTCGCACCACGCGCAAGGTCAGCCTGACACCGGATGGGGAGGCGATGTTGATCTATGCGCGGTCTATCCTGGCGCTGTCCAATGAGGCGCGAAGCCTGCTGGCGCGGCCGGGAATTAAGGGGATTCTCCGGGTCGGCATAGAAGACGAGTTCGCCAGGACGCGCCTGCCGGAAGTGCTGGGCATTTTCCGCACGCAATTCCCCGACTTCGGCCTGAAGTTCATCACCGGCCGCAACGAGCATCTCCATGACGTGCTGCGGTCCCACGAAGTGGACGTCATCCTGGGCAAGAGCCACGGGGGCGCGGAAGGGGCGACGCTGTGGCAGGAGCAATTGGTCTGGCTGGGGCACAGGACATTGCAGCTGAAGCCGTCCGACCCTGTTCCTCTGGTCTCCTATATCAAGCCAAGCCTGACCCGCGCCTTGGCCGAGGAGGCGCTCACATCGAGCGGGCGGGCGTGGACCGATATGGGGGAATGCAGCAACCTTTTGGGCATACTGGCTGCCGCGCGCTGCGGCCTCGGCGTGATGGCCATCGGCCAGAGCTTCAAGAAGACCGTTCTCGAAGAAATCCCTCCGGAGGCTGGCCTGCCGCCGCTCGGCAAGCTCACCTACATGGTGGAGTGCAACACGCCGGAACCCGACCCGGACACGGCCGCGGGCGCTTTCCGCGCCATTCTCAGTGAGGCGGCCAAGCGTTCAACGGCCGCTCTTTGAACGACGGACGGTACGGGTGGCGGTGCCGGGCGGCCGAAGGCGGCCGCCGCCGCGCCGAACACCCATGACGCCATCCTTGCCAGGACAGCAGAGCAGGGCGTCGTCGCCGCCGCGACGCCCTGCTCCAGGTTCAAGCGCTGCTTCTCGTTCGGTCACTGGCGCGCCAGGCATGCATTACCTGCTGCGGCGTCCCGCTGTGGATGCGCTTGCCGCCATGCCGGAGAGTGCAAGGTCCCAGGCTTGCGCGAAATACCGCTCTTGCTCTGCCGGGTCGGAAAACTGCGCGTCCCCCAGCATCGAGCGGATCATGGGCTTGATGGAGGTGGCGTAGAGAAGCTGGTCGGCCAGGAAGAGGGCGTCTCCATCGGCCAAATGCCCTTCCCTCTGGGCCGCGCGCACCAGGTCGGCAAAGCGGATCATCAGCGGATCGTCCGCCATGGCGGGCGCCCGAACGCCCCCGGCGGGAACCGCCTCGGCCAGTGCCACGCGGTTCAGCGCCATCAGCTCGGGCCGCAGATTGATCGCAAGCAATTGGCGGGCATAGGCGCGCAGACGCTCCAGCGGCGGCCCCTCCGTCGCCATGGCCGAGTCGATCTCCTCCACCACGCGCGCGCGCAGCTGCTCCATCAGCGCGGTGAACAGCGCCGCTTTGGACGGATAGCGGCGATAAAGCGTGTCCTTGCCGGCCCCGCAGGTGGCAGCCACCTGCTCCATGGTGGTGGCGGCAAATCCCTGCTCGGAAAAGAGGCGCGCGGACGTGTCGAGAATGAACTGTCCCAATTCCTCGGCGGCCTGCTTGGTCGGCCGCCCGCCTCTGGGTCGCACCCGGGCGGCGGACGATGACGCTGTGGGAGAAGCGGGGGCTGGGGGTGTTCTGGATACCGAAGTCTGGACCCGACCGCTCTTCATCACTCCTGCCCCCGGCTACTGCCTGCACCGTGCAACTATTTAGAAGAAATACAATCTAATGCAAGAACCAAACGCCATCGTTCCGTTGCCAATTCGCCACAAGCGGCCTGTCCAGCGCCAGACAGGGGTGAATTTAACTGGACGGTATCGTCCCGTTTCTGTTATCGGGGATTTCAGATTGAGCGCGGAACAGCAAGGCAGAGCATTACAATGCGAAAGCGCGGCAGGAACATTGCTCTATTTGGAATGACTATAAGTTCTGTTGGTTTCATTACTGGTTTGGCGCAGGCTCAGACGGCCATTCCCCTCGATGCCATCGTGGTGGAGAGCGACGGCGAGCGGGCGTCCAACGAGACCATCGTCGCCCGGCGTGATTCCGCCTCCACAAAGACTGACACGCCCATCCTCCAGACGCCGCAGTCGGTGGATGTCATCACGCGCAAGCAACTCGACGACCAGAACCCGCAGACCGTAGGGGATGCGATGGAATATACGGCCGGTGTGTTCATGCCGGACGCCAACACGCGGTTCGACAGCCTCTTCATTCGCGGCTTCGGCGGCTTCGGCACGGCCAGCACCTTTGTCGGCTTCCTCGACGGGCTGAAGCTGCCCCGCGCACAGGCCTTCGGTCAGTTCCAGATCGATCCCTTCCTGCTGGAGCGGATCGACGTGCTGAAAGGCCCCTCCGCCGTGCTTTACGGCCAGGTGAGCCCGGGGGGCCTCGTCAACATGGTCAGCCGCGACCCTAGCGCCACGCCCTATAACGAGATGCGCATGGAGGTGGGCTCTTACGGGCGCATGCAGGGGGGGCTGACCACCCAGGGCGCCTTCGACGAGCAGGGCATCTGGCAATACAGCCTCTCGGCCATCGGCCGCATTTCCGGCACCCCGTATGAGGACGTGAAGGAATCGCGCGTCGGCGTGGCGCCAGCCATCACCTGGCAACCCAATGCGGACACGCGCTTCACCGTGCGCGCCTTCTATGAGAACGATCCGGACGGGGGATACTTCAATTCCGTCTATCCCACCTTCCTGTCGCCGCCACAGTATCGCAGCTTCCTGAGCCCCACCTTCAATGTGGGCGACCCCGACTTCGACAAATATAGCCGTGAGCAGGCGGGCATCGGCTATTCGTTCGAGCATCGGGTCAATGAGTGGCTCCAGATCCGCTCCAACACCCGCTATTCGGACGTGTCCAGCGAGCTGCGCGGCATCCAGATGTCCGGACCCATGACGTCGGACGGCGTCTTGCCCCGGCAGGCCCTGATCTCCACCGAGCAAGCCGGCGGCGTCGCCACCGACAATAGCGCGGTGTTCACCTTCGCCACCGGCCCAATGAGCCACAAGGTGGTGGCCGGGTTCGACTATCAATGGTTCTCCAGCGACTGGACCTATCAATATGCCGTCGCCCCGAGCCTCAACGTCATGTTTCCGGTCTACGGGGTGAGCGTCGGCCCTTTCATGACGCTCATCGACAACACGCAGGATCTGCAGCAGACCGGGATCTATCTCCAGGACCAAATCTCTCTTGGCAATTGGCGGGCGGTGCTCGGCGTGCGCCAGGACTGGACCTCGCAATCCACGCAGAACCACCTCGCGAACAATTCCACCTCGACCCAGTCCGCCTCGGCGGCCACCTACCGGGCGGCGCTGCTTTACCTGTTCGAGAATGGCCTTGCGCCTTATGCGAGCTATTCCACATCGTTCGAGCCGGTGGTCGGCGTCGATGCCTCCGGCCAAGCCTTCCTGCCCACACAGGCGGAGCAGGTGGAAGTCGGCCTCAAGTACCAGCCCACCTTCATGAACGCCCTCTTTACCGTTGCCGCCTTCGACATCCGGCAGGAGAACGTGCTCACCCCCGGGCCGGTCCTCGGCTTTTCCGTCCAGACGGGCGAGATCCGCTCACGCGGCCTTGAGTTCGAGGCGAGGGGCAATGTCACCGACACCCTGGAGCTGATCGGCGCCCTGACTTTCCTCGATACCGAGATCACCAAATCCAACCTTGCCGACACGGTGGGCAAGCATCCTCAGGCGGTGCCCAACTATTTCGGCTCGCTTTGGCTCAACTACAAGTTCACGCAGGGGCCTTTGACCGGCCTCACCACCGGGGCGGGCGTGCGCATGATCGGTCCGAGCTATGCCGACGATACCAACGACATCAAGGTGGACGGATTCACGCTGGTGGACCTGTCGCTGCGCTACGATCTTTCCCGGCTTTCCGGTCAAATGCAGGGCGCAACTGCGACACTCGATATCCGCAACCTGTTCGACACCACCTACTATACAAGCTGCACCTACGACATCTATTGCCAGTACGGCACCGGCCGCACCTTCCTGGCGGGCCTGCGCAAGACATGGTGAGCGCCGGCCTCACCCGCAGGGCGGTGCTTGGCGGCGCCCTGTCCGGCCTGCCCCTGCTGCGGACGGGCGCGGCGGAGATCGCGGTCACCGACATGGCCGGCCGCGCGGTGGCCCTCAAGCGGGCGCCGGAGCGCATCGTCCTCCTGGATGCCCGTGATGCGGTGAGCATGGCCCTTTTTGTCCGCGCGCCCATGGAGCGGGTGGCGGGCTGGGCGGGGCTCGACGGGCTGGACAGCGACGCCCTCCTCGCCGCGCTCAAGGCGGCCGCCGGGCGGGACGTTCCCATCCTCGGCAGCATGGCGCCGGGCAGCATCTCGGCGGAAGCCATCATCGCACTGAGGCCGGACCTGATCGTCACCACCCGGCAAGTGGAGGGCGCGAACGCAGACGTCTCGGCCCAGTTGTCCGCCTGGGGCCTTCCTGTCCTGTTCAGCGACACCAGCAGCAATGCCGGCCGCGGCGGCGGAGACGACCTGCCGGCACTGCTGCGCATGTGGGGACGCGTGCTGGGCGAGGAGGCGCGCGCCGAGGCGCTGATCGCCTTTATCGCCTCGGGCATGGCGCAAGTGCAGGCCTGCCTCGCGGGGCAGCCCCAGCGAAAGGTCTATCTCGAGCTCCAGTCCACCTATGAGGAATGTTGCTGGGCCGCCGGTCGGGAGGTCTGGGGCGCGCTTCTGGCCCAGGCCGGCGGGCGCAGCCTGGATGCAGTGACAGCGCCCTGGTTCCAGAAGCTCCATGTGGAGCAGCTCGTGGTGGAGCAGCCGGACCTCTACATCGCCTCCGGCGGCGCATTCGCGCGCGGCACGCGCCCGGCCATCGCGCCCGGCCTGCCGCTCGATGAAGCCCGCGCCGGCTTGCGCAAGCTGGTGGCGCGGCCGGGGCTGGATCTGTTGGCGGCGGTGGAGGCAAACCGGGTCGCCGGCGTGTGGACGGGGCTGGTTGCCATTCGCCCCCTCAACCGACTGTTCGTGGAGCGCGTCGCCGCCTGGCTGCACCCGCAGGCCTGCCGGGCGCTCGACCCGGGGCAAACCCTGCGCGCGCTCAATGAGCGCTTCCTGGCCGTTCCGATCGCCATGCCCGTGTGGGCCGATCTCATGGGCCCCGACACTCTCATGGGCCCCGACAAAAAGACCTTATGAGGCCCGCCATGCTAGCCGCCCACACCACCATCTCCTTTCCCCGCATTGAGGACTTCCTCGGCGACATCCTGGATTCACTCACCGCCCATGACATGCCCGTCACTCCCAGCGCTGCGGGCTATGTGGCGGTGTCGCCCTTCGGCACCGCTCGGTTGGTGCCGGGGCCGCAGCGGCTCGCCATCGAGATTTCGGCGTCCAGCGCGGCGGAGCTGAACCGGGTGCGCTATGCGATCACCGGCCTCATCGGCTTCGTAGCCAAGAGCGAGGATTTATCCATCGCCTGGGTCGGCGACGAGGTGGGGCCGACCTTTCCCCCGGACCTGCGCATTCTCACAGTGGAGGAGATCCGCCCCCTGACGCCGCGCATGCGCCGCGTCATTCTGGCGGGTGAGGACCTGACCCGGTTCGACACGCCCGATCAGATCCATGTGCGCCTGCTGTTCCAGCCGGAGGGCGTGCTCACGCCGATATGGCCGGCGCTGGACGATGCCGGCCTCATCGTCTGGCCGAGGGGGGGGCAGAGGCTCGAGTCCCGCGTCTATACGGTGCGCCATGTGGACGTGGCCGAGGGCCGGTTGTGGATCGACATTTACGACCACGGCCTTGCGGGACCTGGCGCCGCCTGGCTGCGCCGAGCACGGCCGGGGGATCTGGTGGGCGCGGTCGGCCCGGCCGCCCATGGCCCGAAGCCGACGCCCCGTGTGCTGCTGGTGGGCGACGAGACCGGATTGCCCGGCATCGCGCGGATCCTGGAGGAGGCCGCTCCCGCCACGCGCGGCCAGGCCCTGATCCTGGTGGGCGATGCGGGGGAGGTGCAGCCTCTGAAGGGGCCCGAGGGGGTGGAGGTCCGATGGATTCTGCGGGCGGGGCCGCAGGCGGTGGACGAGACGCCGCTCTGCGAGGCGGTGCGGGCACTCGACTGGGGTGCGGGCCTTGATGGACTCTTCGTCTGGGTGGGCTGCGAATTCCACGACTTCCGCGCCATCCGGCACTTCCTTCGTGATGCGGTGAAGCTGCCGGTGGGCCAGATCGTGGCCTTCTCCCACTGGCGCCGGGGCATGAGCGAGGAAGAGATCATCGCCGTTGGTGGCCAGGCGGTGAGAGCGTGAACCGCGCTGCGCCCCTCCTCAAGGCGCCTCAGCAGGCGCGCCCCGCGGTTTCGGCGGCCGCGGGCGCCTATCGCCGCAATGTCCGCCGAAAACTGGCCGTGGTCGCGCTGCTGGCTGTATTGCTGTTCGCGGCGGTGCTGCTGGACCTGGCTCTCGGGCCGGCCCGCTATTCCCTCGGCCAGGTGGTCTACGCCCTCTGGGCATCCGATCCCGCGGCGCCGGACGTGCGCGCCATCCTGTGGACCATTCGGATGCCCACGGCCTTGATGGCGGTGGTGGTGGGCGCCGCGCTGGCCGTGGCGGGGGCGCAGATGCAAACCATCCTCGCCAATCCCCTCGCCTCACCCTTCACCCTCGGCATTTCCGCCGCCGCGGGCTTCGGCGCCTCGCTGGCGCTCGCCTTCGGCTTCGCCATTGTGCCCACTCTGGTGGACTACATGGTCCCCCTGAACGCGCTGGTGATGGCGCTTGTTGCGGCCGGCATCATCCATGTGTTCAGCCTCCAGCGCGGCGCCACCACCGAGCGGATCGTTCTTCTCGGCATTGCGTTGGTTTTCTCCTTCAACGCCTGTCTCACCCTGGTGCAGTTCCTCGCCTCCGAGCAGGCGGTCGCAGCGGTGGTCTTTTGGACCATGGGAAGCCTTGCTCGCGTGACCTGGCCGAAGCTCGGCATCTGCGCGGCGGTCCTGGCGCTGGTGCTGCCCGTCTTCATGCGCCGGGCCTGGTCGCTCACCACCTTGCGGCTCGGGGAGGAGCGGGCGGCGAGCCTCGGCGTCCCTGTGCGTCGCCTCAAGCTGGAGACCATGGCGCTGGTGGCGGTGCTGGCCTCGGTGCCGGTGGCGTTCGTGGGCACGATCGGCTTCGTGGGGCTGATCGGTCCCCATATGGCCCGCCTCCTCATCGGCGAGGACCAGCGCTTTTTCCTGCCGGCGTCCGCCTTGTGTGGGGCGGTGCTTTTGTCCGCCAGCTCCGTTCTCAGCAAGACCATCGCACCCGGCACGCTCTTGCCCGTCGGCATCGTGACGGCGGTCATCGGCGTTCCCTTCTTCGTGATCCTCATCGTGCGCGATGCGAGGCGCCGGCCATGAACGGACCGCTCAGCCTCAAGCTGGTGGAGGTGGGCGTCTCCTATGGGCGGCGCCCTGTGGTGGCGGACGTGACGACCCCGGCCTTCGCGGGCGGCGACGTGATCGCCCTCCTGGGTCCGAACGGTGCGGGAAAGTCCACTTTGCTCAAGCGCCTGGCCGGCCTGCTGACGGGCCCCGGCCAGGTTGCGCTCACCGGGGCAGGGCCGCACGAGGTGGGTTACCTGCCTCAGGATCATGCCGCGCCCGTCGGGCTCTCGGTCTATGAATCCGTCCTGCTTGCCGCCAAGCGCGATGCCGCCTGGCGCGTCGCGTCCGAGACCCTCGTGCAAGTGGACGCCACGCTCGACCGGCTCGGCCTCACCGACCTTGCGGGTCGTGGGCTCGACGAGCTGAGCGGCGGGCAGCGGCAGATGGTCTCCATTGCCCAGTCCCTGGTGAGGAGGCCACGCGTGCTCCTCATGGACGAGCCGACGAGTGCTCTGGATCTCCATCGCCAACTGGAGGTCCTCGGCGTCCTGCGCGATCTGGCCCGAGGGCGCGGCGTCATCGTGGTTGTCTCGCTGCACGATGTGAACCTCGCCCTGCGCTTCGCCAGCCATGCATTGGTAATGGCGGGGGGGCGGATGCTGGGCTGCGGCAGCGCGGCCGAGGTCATTTCCGCCAAAATGATGCAGGCGGCCTTCCATGTGGAGGCCCGGATCGAGCGATGCTCCCGCGGACGAATCCACGTGATGGTCGACGGTCCGTGCGACGGTCCGGCCCATGGTGCGCCGGCTCTTTGAAGGGGACAAGGCAGAACTGGATTTCGGCCGATGCCGTCGGCCGATGTGACCTTCACGTCCGGCGGACCGGGAGATCAGCTTTTCCCTGTCGTAGAGGCCATGGCCATGGAGGCGCCTCCTGAAGCCTGGAGAGGGGTATCCCATGTTGGGAAGTCCCAATCCCAACGCCCCTTGCCTCGGCCTTCAGCGCGCTGCGCAGAGCTGGACCGCGAGGACGGGATCAGGAAGTGACCGACTTCACCAGAGCGTCCGGCCGGGGCGATTGGGTAGTTTTCAATTAATCAAAATCGATTATTGGCCGAAATGCTACCTTCGGAAAAAGTCTGCACTTATACTTGTGCTATGAGTGTTTCTGATTACCGAACATCACTGACCAAGCTGCGTGCGCTGGTGGATAATCCATTGCGTCCCCTGGCCGGCGATGCAGCGCGCTCCGTCATGGTGGAGATTGAACCAGGTCTGTTCCTGCTCTCGCGGGACATGGCCATTGGGCAGCCCATTGTGTTCGAGAGCGAGAGCTTTCCCGCCAGCACGCTCTCGGTGGTGTTGGATGGGGAGGCGACCTCCCAGACGCTGGGGGTCGAGGCCGGCTTCCGGCCAAACGAGGTGTGGATCGCCTCCGACAATGACCGCCGGCCTTGCCGCACGGTGATTCATGGCGGACGCCAGGTGCGGACCGTGGAACTGGTGGTGACGCCAGAATGGTTCGAGACCTCGCGCCGCAATTCCGGCTCGGCCTTCGAGCCGCTGCGCCAGTCCATGGAGCGTCCGCTCAGCGTCACGCGCCGTCCGTTGGATGCGCATTTGAAGCGGATCGCGTGGCAGGTGCTCCAGGCCCCGCCGGAAGCGGGTCTGGCCGCGCTGATGCTGGAAAGCCGTGCGCTGGATCTGCTCGCCGCTTTGGTGGAAACCCTTGGGAATGCGGGTCCCCAAAGCGCGGAGGCCCTGCGCGGGCGGGACCGCGACCGGGTCATGGCGATCCGCGCGCGCATTGATGCGGACCCCGCGAGCATCACCAGTCTTATTGCCTTGGCGGAGGAGTTCGGGGTGAGCGCCAGCAAGCTGAAGCGCGATTTCTTCAGCGCCTTCGCCACCTGCGCCGGGGCCTATGTGAACGAGCGGCGCCTGCTGCTCGGCCGCGCCCTCATCGAGCGCGAGGGACTGTCGGTGTCGGAGGCGTCCTACAGGGCGGGTTATGGTCATCCGACCAATTTCTCGACCGCTTTCCGCCGGCGCTTCGGGTTTGCCCCGTCCCATCTGCGGCGGTGAGCGCGATCCGGCGTCCGCTGACACGCTGGCATATGCAATTGAGCCGAAGGCATACGCCTTCGCGATCCAAATCCTTGCGCGCGTTTGCGAAAATTCACGCAAGAAGCCGCCATTCCGTGCGGCGCCGGTTTCGGAATCCTGCTCATGGCCCAGTCCACGCGCTTGCCCCTGCTTCTCGCTGTCCTGACCCTGCCCGTAACCGCCGAGGCCCAGGAGGCGGGGCAGGTCATCGAGCTGGACGCCGTGACGGTGGAAGCCATGCGCCGCACCCAGCCCTGGATTGAGGTGCCGGCGAGCATCGGCGTGTACACGCGGGGGGACATCGAGGCACGCACCATCCAGCGGCTGGAGGATGCGTTCGATGCCAGCGTCAACACTCAGATGCGCAGCCAGCGCGGCGGCAATGATGCGTCGGTCATTTCCATACGCGGCATCGCGAACACCGCGTTCGGTACCGATCCGACGGTCGCCATCTATCGGGACGACGTGTTCATCGGCAATGATGCCACCTTCAACCTCACTATGGTGGACCTCGCCCAGATCGAGATCCTGCGCGGGCCACAGGGCACGCTTTATGGCCGCAATGCCATAGCAGGCGCGGTGAATGTGCGCAGCGCCGTGCCGGAGTACGGCGCCACCTATACCCTGTTCGATGCCCTGTTCGGGACCGACATGACGCTGCAGGGCCGGGCCGTCCTCAATGCCGCGCTCGGACAGGACATGGCCCTGCGCGCCGTGGCCTTCGGGGATTATGCCGATGGCTGGGTGACCAACGCGGCGGATGGCAATGCGTATGACGGGGACAAGGACGGCGGCGGGCGCTTCCAGCTCGCGGCGCGCCCCTCGGACCGGCTCGAACTGCTGTTCGCCGCGGATTATGCCACCGACGAGGGCAGCCGGGGCAATCGCGGGCCGTTCGGCACCGTCTGGCAGGATGGCTACAATGCCGCCATTCCCTACACTTCGAGCATTTCCAGCTATGGCGTCTCGTTGAAGGCAAGCTACGACATGGGGGTGGCGCAACTTATTTCCGTCACCGCATGGCGCGGCTCGCAAGGAGATGGGGAGGGCGGTGATTTTACCCCCTCACCATTCCGCCGGAACGGCTTCTCACGCGACTACAACCAGGCGACCCAGGAGTTCCGCTTGGTTTCCGCCCCGAACGAGACGCTGGACTGGACGCTGGGCACCTTCTTCCTCGGCAGCAAGGACGACCGATACGAATATACCGGCTTCAATATCGCCATGCCCGCCAACGTCTTCTATCCCGGACAGCCGGCTCTGCCCGCCGGCTATCAGGAGGGTACCACGTCGGACCTTCAGGGCTGGTCGGCGGCCGTGTTCGGGGATGCCACCTGGCACCTGACGGACCGCTTCGATGTGCTGGCCGGCATGCGCCTCAGCTATGACCATCGCGAGATCGACTATGTGCACGCCTCGAACGTGGCCGGCGTCACGCTCGGCGCGCCGGGGCAGTCGCAGGTGCAGTCCATGGGCAGTTCGGACATCTCGCCCAAGATCGGCCTCGCCTATGCGATCGCGCCCGATGTGCGCACGTATGCCACTATCTCCCGCGGCTACAAGGCGGGTGGCTACAACATCTCCTTCGCGCCTTCCAGCGACCTGTCCTACGCTCCCGAGAGCGCGTGGAACTATGAGGCGGGCGTGAAGGCCTCGCTGTTCGAGGGCAAGCTCGATCTGGCCGCTTCCGTCTTCTATTTCGACTGGAAGAACCAGCAGATCTATTCGTTCAACGGCTATTCGGTCTGGATCGCCAACGCGCCCAAGTCGCGCAATTACGGTGCCGAATTCGAAATCACCGCGCGGCCCTTGCAGGGGCTTGAACTGTTCGCGGGTCTCGGCCTTCTGGATGCCCGCTTCACGGATGCGCCCGCCTCGCAGACCGGGGGCAATGCGGATGGGAACTGGCAACCGTTGGCCTCCAGATATTCCCTGTCCCTGTCCGCCCAGTACACAACGCCCCTGACCGCGCAGCTGAACGGCGTCGCCCGGGTGGACTGGAACTGGCGGTCTGCCTTCTATTTCGACGTGGACAACACCATTGAGCAGGACGCCTACGGCATCGTGAATGCGCGGCTCGGCGTGGAGGCGAAGAATTGGAGCCTCTACCTGGTGGCGCTGAACCTTCTCGACCAGGATTATTATGTCGTCGCCACCGACAATGGCTACGGGCCTTATGGTGCGCCCGGTGATCCCCGCATGATCGGCGTTCAGGCCCGGGCCCGGTTCTGAGGGCGCCATGCGGATTCTCATTGTCGGAGCCGGTCCCGCCGGACTGACGCTCGCCTTGTGCCTCGTGCGGCGGGGCGTGGCGGTCCATGTCATCGAGCGCGGCTTGACGCTCAATACCGGTGGCTACGTGGTCAGTCTCCAGGCCAATGGCTGGGACGTGGCGGAGCGCCTGGAGGTGTTGCCAGCGCTGCGCCAACGGGCCTTGCCTGCGGCAGATTCGGTTTATCGCGATGGCGCGACGGGACGGGAGGTCTTCCGCTATCGGGCGCAGGTGATCCACGACCTCACGGGTGGAAAAATGCTCCATGTGCCGCGCGATGCGCTGGTGCGCCTGCTGGCCCGCGCCTTGGGGGAAGCGGGGCACGAAGGACCGCGCTTTGGCTGCGAGGTGACGGAAATCCACGATGCGCCGGATGGCGCCGTGGTGCGCTTCAGCGACGGTGCCGCCGCCACCTTCGACCTCGTGGTGGGCGCGGACGGGACCCATAGCAGGATCCGGGCGCACGCCTTTGGCCCGGAGGCGGAGTTCCGGCGCCCGCTGGGCTACCGGGGCGCAGCCTGGCGCATGCCTTTTTCCGGCACGCTGGAGCCCCCTTATGAGGGCTATATGGAGGTCGGGCGGCAGGCGATCCTCTACCAGTCCGGACCGCAGGAACTCTCCACCCTGCTGTGCTGGCGCAGCGCGGAGTCTGGCCTGGTGTCCGCCGACCACCGGCATGCGGTGGTCTCGCACGCCTATGCCGGCACCTGGCCAGTTCTCCGCCGGCTCATCGATGGTCCGGTGGACTGGGAGGGCGCCTATCTCGATGCGCTCTGCCAGATCGAGATGCCGCGCTGGTGGCGCGGTCGCGTGGTGCTGGTGGGCGATGCGGCCTGGAGCCTGTCCTTCCTCTCCGGTCAGGGCGCCTCCATGGCCATGGCTGGCGCCTTCCTGCTGGCGGAGGCATTGGGGCACGGTCCCCTTGATGAGGCACTTCCTGCCTTCGAGGCGGGCCTGCGGCCGACCATCGCCATGGTGCAGCGGCAGGCCCGCGCCATGGCGCGCAGCTATGTGCCGCAGAGCCGGGCCGGCCTGCGGCTCAGCCGGCTGCTGTTGCCGCTGCTCGCCTCGCGCCCGCTCCTTAAGCTGAGGGCCCGCCAGTTGGTGGCGCCCAGCCTGATCCCGCCAGCACGCCCATAGATCATGCCGGCGTCTCTCTGAAACGATGGCATGATCTACACCGCCACCACCTTCATCACCTCGTCGCCCAGATGGTTGATGACCTTCACCGCCACCTTGCCGCCGACGGGGCGCAGGAAGGGGCGGGAGCGGGTGCGGCGCAGGCTTTCCCAGGCGTCCTGGTCGATCTCTGCCTTCAGCGTGGTCTTCAGCGCCTTGTAGGGGTCGCCGGCGCCGGGAAAATAAGCGTGGCGGACGCGGAAGTTCTCGTAATCATAGTCGGTGTCGATGAACCACACCGCGATGTCGTCGGCCTCGGTGCTCTCGATCTGCCCGCCTTTGTACATGTCGACGCCCGCCACCTCGATGGAGATCAGCCCGGCGGCTTCCTCATGCACCTTTATGTCCGGCTCGCCGAACACGGTGAAGAGGTTGCCCGCCCCGGTATTGGCGAGGTCCGGCATGTGCAGGTCGGGATTGATGCGGGCCTGGAGCACGGGCAGCGCGCCCATGCGGTCGAACTCGCTGGCATGGGCATCGAAATTGAAGGCGGCGACGATGAGCATGTCGAAGCCGGCTTCCATGGCCTCGCGGGCGGCGGCGGTCATGTCGAGGCGCACCACGGTGCCGTATTCCGGGCCGATCATGATGGCGGCGCGCCGCTCGGGGCTGTCGGAGAGCGTATCGCTTTCCCCCTCCGAGGCCTGCCGCACGCGCCCTTCCGCGCACACGAAACGGCCCGGCCAGGGCTTTAAGGACGAGAAGACCAGCCGGTCCGCCTTGTGGGCCTGCTGCACGCCGGCTTTCTTCAGCGTGTCCAGCACCATCTGGGCGAAATCGGCGGTCTCGGAGACCGGCCCCGGCTGGCGCCGGCCCTCGATGGCCTCCAATTCGTCGAACAGGCTGTCATCATGGTCCACGGCGGGCACGCGGTGGGGCGAGAGGCTCTCCACCGTGAAGGGACCGGCCACGCGCACGCGGCTCTTGTCCTCATAGGGCTGGTCATAGAGATATTCGGTGTCCGCCTTGGCGGCGATGGAGGCGTCGATCTCCTTCTGCCGCGCGATGCGCTGCGCCCACCACTCCGCGTGCGCGGCTTTCGCTTCCGCCGGCCAGTCCGCCCCCGCCGCGCGCGGGATTTCCCATTCCTCCCACGCCTTGCCCAGCGCAGCGTTCAGAGCGGCGCGCAGGGGCTCCAGCACGCTCTGGAACTGCTCCCAGATGGTGTCGATCTCGGCATTGTTGGCGATGGATTTCAGCGTGATATGCGGCACGCGCTTATAGACGAAGCCGTGCCGCAGGCGGTTATAGGTGGGTGTGTCCGGCGGCGGGGTGCGGGTGATCTCCCCTTCCTTCATCTGCCCCTCGCGGCTGTCGGCGAGGATATACCAGGGATAGCGCGCGCCCATGAGCCGGGCGCGCGCCAGTGCCAGCGCCACGCGGCTGGTATCCATGGTGATCCAGCGCCGACCCCACTGCTCGGCAGCATAGGCCGTGGTGCCCGAACCGCAGGTGGGATCGAGCACCAGATCGCCGGGATCGGTGGTCATGAGGATGCAGCGTTGCACCAATTCTTTGGATGATTGAACGACGTATACCTTCGGATCAACACGACTCTGAACTGCGCCACTTATGTCCGACCAGTAATTATTCACGGGTATTGCGGGGAAATCATCCAAAAATCTTACATAACGTATAGTTTCTTTCATTTTTTCTAGGCGTAAACTCTTTTGGAGTCGCGCCATTCCAATCTCGCCCGTTTTCCAAAAATTCGACTTCGGCGTGAAAACCCGGCCTTCAAAATGAACAGGAAAGCTACCAGGGGGGCGTTGGCTTGTCATATCACCTTGGGCATAAACCCTGTAGTCGCCCTTCGCATCTGAAAGACTAGTTCTGGATCCATCGGCGTATTGAACGCGCGTATAGCCTGAAAATCCGGCCATATCGCTTTTCTCTTTGAATGCTGGCCTAAACTTAAGGTCACTTATTTTTCTTGCGAAAAATAAGACATAGTCCATTATACCGGGAAGAAATTCAGAAGTTGCGCTGCTTGTCTTCGGAATGCCAATTTCAGCAACAAAATTCTCATCCCCGAACACCTCATCCATCAGCGCCCGCACGCGGTGGACATTCTCATCCCCGATCTGCACGAAGATGGAGCCGCTCTCCGTCAGCAGGTCCCGCGCCACGGTGAGGCGGTCGCGCAGATAGGTGAGGTAGGAGTGGATGCCGTCGCGCCAGGTGTCGCGGAAGGCTTTCACCTGTTCCGGCTCGCGGGTGAGATGATCCGCCTTGCCGTCCTTCACGTCCCGGCTGGTGGTGGACCACTGGAAATTGGAGTTGAACTTGATGCCATAGGGCGGGTCGATATAGATGCACTGCACCTTGCCCTTCAGCCCCTCCCGCTCGGCGAGACTTGCCATCACCTTCAGGCTGTCGCCCAAAATCATGCGGTTCGACCAATGCTGGTCGTGGGCATAGAATTCCGTGCGCTTCTCCGGGTCCAGCCCGTTGAAATCCGCGAACAGGTCCGGCCCCGTGTCCGGCTCCCGCCGCTTCCCGCTCGCCCGCTTCAGATCCTCGATCAGCGCCTTGGGGTGGATCTTCTCCTGAATATAGAGCGGCGGCGCCTCCACCACGAGGTCCGACCAGTCCAGCACATCCTTGCCACGCCACACCAATTGCGGATCCAGATCCGGGTCGCGCCGCTGATAGGCCACCCGGATCGGCTCCTTCACATCCGGCGGCACAAAGGCCTCCAGCTCGGCGGTGGGCGCATTCTTGCGGGTGGCCTCATCATGGGTCAGCGCATCCACGCGCAGGGGGGACTTGGACATCAGGCGTTCCTCAACATGCCGCGATATGCATAGGGGAGTATTTCAAAAATGTTCTTCATTTCGTCGAATGTGTAAATATTGACAGTCGAATCCCCATACACGTCATGCACCACTGCAAGCCGCCAGCGCGGTAGACTACTTTTCGATTGTTTGCTCTTATTATCATTGACTGATTTTTCTTCGGCGTATCTGTATTCTTTATGAGTGATGAAAAATTGAGGGTAGTCCGCCGCTGTCCCCTTCACCTCGACATGCAACTCCTGCCCGCTCTCAGGATGGGTGAACTTCAGATCATAGCCGCACTTTTCGTCTGCCACCCGTTCGCAGTTCCAATCAGAAAAGTGCAGCTTAACAGCATCCTCCGCCTTCAATTCAATTTCCCGGCGGCGCCGTGAATCCATATCTGAAGGGGTCAGATCCAGCTCCGGCTTCTTCGCTCCGGTAATAATGTTCTTCAAACACTCTTCTCTGAACTGAAGAAGCTGACGTGCCATCGCCTCAGTTTGCGGCGTGCCTTCCCCATTCCCCCGCAAATAATTGAAGGGGCGCCCAATGTATGTTCCATCCACCTTCCACTGCCTCATCGGCAGGGGGATCATGGTCGCTCTGTCGGCCACGAACGTGTAGTAGAAGGGATTGCCATTGGAGTCAGGCCCAAGATCATCTGCATCCGGGCGCTCTCTGTATTCCCCCAGAAACCGGGCATTCTCATACCATCCCACCAGAACCATACCCGCTTCGTTTTTCCGCTTTGAGACGGCGAATACCAGCCATCCGCTTGGTTCCTTGGGCTTTGGAGGACTTTCTCTCCGCGGCGGCACATAGCCGTAATAAAGGCCGTCCCTTCCGCGTCGAAAATTGAACTTCTCATGACCCGTCGCATGGTCGAGATTGGCGAAATTGCCCACAGGATCGCGCGTGCTGTAGTCGTCTGACCAGCCGGTATTGATGACCATGATGCGCTTGAATTCAGTCA
This sequence comes from Aquabacter sp. L1I39, assembly GCF_017742835.1. Taxonomy (GTDB): domain Bacteria; phylum Pseudomonadota; class Alphaproteobacteria; order Rhizobiales; family Xanthobacteraceae; genus L1I39. The sequence goes on along the minus strand of NZ_CP072392.1, from coordinate 173,541 downwards.
CCGTCCTGCTCCCCCAGCATCACGCGTCACCTCATCCAGCCACGCCTCAACCTTCGCCGCAAACTCGGTGCGGATGGTCCAGACGTCGCGGAATTCCGCATAGTCCCAGCGCCCCAGGAAACCCAGCCGGTTCACGCCGGGCACCCAGAGGGTGCGCATGGTCTCGGCCTTGTCCTTGTCAGCCTCGTCCCGCGCGCCCTTGATTTCCACCACCAGGTTCAGCGGATTGTCCGGCCCGTGGCCGTCATCCAGGCGGACGATGAAATCGGGGCGATAGCGACGCACCTCGCCGGCGGCCCGGTAGGGCACCTCAAAGCCGAGATTGTGGTTCTTCACCCAGGCCAGCACGCGCGGGTGGCGGTCAGCCACCCGGCAGAATTCGGCCTCCCAATCGCTGTCGATCACGGCCGCATTGATGTGGCAGCGGGGGCCGGTCTCATAGCGGTCCTTGCTGGTGGTGAAGCGCACGTGGCGGGTGGTGCCCTCGCGATTATAGGGATCGAGCAGAGCGATGACGCCGCTGCCCTCGCCCTGCGCCCGCGTGAGCGCCGCCATGATGCGCTCCGCCACCCGGTCGGCCACGCCGTAATAAAGCAGTTGCGCGGGCTGCGTGCCGCCGGAGCAGACCAGATGCTCGGCCATCCAGCGCCGCACAATGGGCTTCATCTGCATGATAAGCCGGGGGCTGGGTTGCTGGCCCGCCTCGGTGAGGCGCCGCTTTACGATCCAATCCGCGAGATGGAAATAGATCTTGGGCAGGCGCACATCCTTTAGATGATCGAGCGTCAAGTCCGCCTGCTCGCCGATGATGCCGGCATTGATGGTCTCGGTGGCGCCCACCAGTTCCGGCGTCAGTTCCAGGGTCGAGTCGGGGGAGAATTCGGCGCGCAGCACATCCTGCGGCAATTCAGTGCGATAGCCTTCCACCCGCGGGAAGCGGATTTCGCTGGCGTCGCGCTCCGGGCTGACCGCGAACACGCGGAACATGTCGTCCGGCGGGCTGGGCTTCGACACCACCGGCTGGGCCGTGAAATCGAAGGGGATGCCCAGCACGTCGGCATATTCCACCTTGAAGTGGCCATTCGCCTGTAACTGGTAGGACTGGCGCCGCAGCGCGCGGCCGATCACCTGCTCGCACAGAAGCTGAGTGCCGAAGGCGCGCACCCCCAGCACGTGGGTGACCGTGTTGGCATCCCACCCTTCCGTGAGCATGGAGACCGACACAACACAGCGAATGCCCTCGCCCAGCGCCCCCTTGCGGCCGACCGTGTTCATCACCTCGCGCAGGAGGGTGGCGTCGTCGATTTGGTTGCCCGCCTGCGCATCCTGGTGCCGCGCGATCAGTTCGTCCTTGAAACGCTGGATCTCCTCCTTCGCCGCCTCGCGGAATTCGGGGCCGATGGCCTCCCCGCTCTCCAATTGCTGGCTGTCGATGAGCAAGGTGCGCATGCGGGGGATGGCGACGCCATCGGGATCGAAATTGCGGAACAGCTCGCATTTGCCCGCGACAAGCGTCCGGTTGCCGTGCGCGTCCTCCACCTCGTAGCCGGCGATATAATCATGCACCAGCTTGGACGTGGCGGTGTTGTTGCACACCACGATGAAGACCGGGTCCACCTCGACGCCGCTCTCCCGCCATAAGGCGTGGGTCTTGGCATAATGGCCATAGAGGGCATCGATGGCGGTCAAAAGCTCGTTCGGCAGACGCTGCGGATCATAGCCCTTAGCGCTCGCCCGCCCCTTCTTGGGCAGGCTCTTGCCCACATACTCCCACAGATTGCTGAACATGGGCGTGTCCCCGCCGGGCACGTTGTCCATGATGGGCACGCGCGGCAGTTTCACGATGCCGCATTCGATCGCATCCATGAGGGAGAAGTCGCTCATCACCCAGCCGAACAGCGAGCCTTCCCGATAGCCCGAGCCGCGCAGGAAGAAGGGCGTCGCCGAGAGGTCATAGACCATCTGGATTCCCAGCTCGCGCTTCACCGCCTCCAGGCCGGAAATCCAAAGCCGCGCCGCCTCGTTATTCTCCTTGGCCTCCGCCAGCTCATCGCCCTTGAGGGCCGCCTGCTCCTCCGGCGTGAGCGGCCGCTCGCGGTAGCAGTGATGGGCTTCGTCGTTGAGTACGACGATGTTCTTCATGCCCATCAAGGCGCCGGCCACCCTGCGGATCATGCTGCCGTCGCTTTCCTCACGCGGCTTGGTCTTGAGTGCGGCCTGCTGCACCTTGTTGAGCGGCACCTCGTCCTTCTTCTTGAAGGCGTGAAAATTGGTGATGACGATCTTGGCCCGGCCCATGTCCGGCAGCATGTCCTCCGGCACCAATTGGCGCGTGCTGTAATAGCTGTCGGGATCGTTGGGCTGGAGCACGCGCAGCCGGTCCTTGATGGTGATGCCGGGCGCGACCACCAGGAAGCCACGGGAAAACCTGCGCGCATTGGGGTGGCGGACGGCATTGATGGTCTGCCAGGCAATGAGCATGGCCATCACCGTGGTCTTGCCAGCCCCCGTGGCCAGCTTCAGCGCCATGCGCATCAATTCGGGATTGGACGCGGCATTGGCCGCCTCCAGATGCGTCCAGAAACGCCGTCCCTGCGAGGACGATTTGGGCGCCACCTCCGTCAGCCAGATGACCGTTTCTACCGCTTCCACCTGGCAGAAAAACGGCTTCTGATTCGCAAACGCGAAGGCGCGCCAATGACGTAGAAGGCGGGCTGTGGAAGGCGTGACGTTCCACTGGCTCTCCGGCAGCCGCCTCCAGCTCTCGACGGCCGAGCGGACGCCGTTAATGACCTCGGTTGGGTTGTACTCCTGCCCCATCGCGTCGGCGAGGAGATCCGCCTGCACAGCTTTCCCGCGCACCTTCTTGGGCTTGGGGATGGGGGAGACCAGGGCACTGGGGCGGCGGCGCGCAATCAGCTGATTGGTGGGCTGCCCTGCGGAATCCAGTTCCCAATGACGCGTGGGCTCTTCATAGGGCGAGTTGAGAATTGGAGACTGAAAGAACGCATCGCTCATATCTGGCTACCCACTCGCACAACCGTGCGTCGATCCCAGAGCATGTTCGCATGCCGTACGGGAGGGTGGTCAAGGCATGGGCACACGGGAAATTTAGCGGCCTCTTTCAAAGCCCTGGGTCAAAGCGGTGATCGGATTCTCACTTTGGTTCTCTTTGTGACCATTACAGGAGAACAAACCGAGGTGCCGGGCCAGTTTTTCGAGTGCGGTCAGCTTGTCCCAGATGTGCACCACGATCTTGCACTCGAGCGCTCTTGACGTGAGCCCCATTTTTCCTCCGGTTGAGGAGAGAGTCCGCAGGTTGATTGATCCGAGACCATTCCTTGGACCGCCGGAGGTTAGAGTTTCCGGCCTTGCTCACGGCGGTGGGCTGGGTGCGCCGCCGGAGTTCTGCAGCGTGATCGGCGGCTTATGGCCGATGGTCCCATGCGGCCGATCCTCGTTGTAGTATCTGAGCCAAGCCTCCATCTTTTCGGCCGCGTCGGCAAGCGTCAGGAACCAGTGGGTGTTCAGGCATTCACTTCGGAAGCGCCCGTTGCATGCCTCGATGAAGGCGTTGTCGGTGGGCTTTCCCGGCCGGGAGAAGTCCAGCGTGACGCCCTTCGCATAGGCCCACAGGTCGAGATCCCGGGAGACGAACTCCGAGCCCTGGTCGACCCGGATGATCCGCGGATAGCCCACCTTGGCGCAGACCCGTTCGAGGGTCGCGACCACGTGCTCGGCCCGATAGCTGAAACGCGGATCGACCACCGGCGAGAAGCGCGAGAAGGTGTCGACCACGGTCAGCACCCGGATCTTGCGGCCGGTGGCCAGCTGGTCATGGACAAAATCCATCGCCCAGACATCGTTCGGCCGAGTGGCAGGCGCCCGATCCTCCCGCAACTTCGCCTTCACGCGACGCTTCGGTGTCTTATTGCGCAGCTGGAGACCTAACTCATTGTAAATTCTGCGGGTTCTCTTCTGATTGATCGCCCAGCCTTCCCGTCGTAGCAGCACCTGCACGCGCCGGTAGCCGTAGCGCACACGCGTCTCGCAGATCGTCTTGATCCGTGCCGCGAGGCCGGCCTGGTCGGGTCGGCAGGACTTGTAGTGGTGGGTGGACCGGTCAAACTCCAGAGCCGCACAAGCCCGCCGGATCGACACCTGCCACTCACCACACATCATGCCGACGAGCTCGCGCTTGCGACCAGGCCTCAGATTTTTCGGCGGACGATATCCTGCAGCATCTCCCGGTCGAGCGAGAGGTCGGCTACGAGCTTCCTCAGCTTCGTATTCTCGTCCTCGAGCTGCTTCAGCCGCCGCATCTCGAGCGGGGCGAGCCCTTCATATTTCTTCTTCCAGTCGAAGTAGGTCGCCGGGCTGATTCCGGCCCGCCGGCAGATCTCCGCCACCGGGACACCGTCCGCTCCCTGCTTCAGGATGAGCGCCTTCTGTGCGTCCGAAAATTTCGATGCCTTCATCGTCTTCCGCTCCTCCCAGCCAAGGGATCATGGCGCGGAAAACTCCAGCTTCAAACGGTCCAGTTCTCGGGGATCAGATCAATTGGGCCGGAAGGAACTTCACGCTGGATTGGCTAGCCGGGGCAACATTAGGTTTGGAGATTTTGTTGGGGCGCAGGCTATCGCCGCGCCATCCCGTCTTCCATTTTGCCGCATTTGCGGTACTCTGCAGCCACCCCCCCGGGGGGGGGCGTGGACCCTCTATCTGGGAAGTGTCAGGTAATTGTTGGACACATCGACGAATTCGTTGTGACAGGAGAATAGGCATGACGCATGGATGAAGCAAGGAAGCGATGTTTTTAAGCACTCGGCCGCGGCAGGACATTGAGGCCGGTAGGATGAGACGTTCTCACCAAAAATAGAGTGAGCCAGTTATATGCCAGTGGACCTTGACTCTGTCGGAATTCTGCATGAGGTTGATCGATCGTCTAAAGGTCACGACCTCCTCCGTCACTATGAGCGTCATATCTCAAAGTTGAGGAAGTCTAAATTTGTTTTATTTGAAATCGGTAGTCCAACCGCCTCAACATTGAATGTGTGGGCTGATTATTTTCCGGAAGCGTCCATTGTCTGCCTTCATTATAAGGAAGCTGCCATCGAGTTTTCGTCTGATCGCATAAGGGTCGAAGTCGGAGATGTACTATCTCCAGATTTCTTCGATGCTGCCATTTCGAAGCATGGCCGTCCACTCCTTGTCGTGGATGATGGAAGTCATCGCTGGGATCATCAGCGCATCGGGCTAGAGACACTGTTGCCGCAGCTCGAGAATAATGGTTTCTACGTTATTGAGGATCTGCACAGTAGCTACGAGCCCGGCTTTTCAGGCAAGGAAAGCACCCCGTTTGTCAATTATTTGAAAGATCGTATCGATTTTTTACACTTGCGCGGAACTCGACGGGAGGACTACGAAAAGCTATACTCACCAGCGGCTTCAAGCGTTGCAAGGCAGATCGATTATATTGAGTTTGTTCCCCGTGCGTGTATTATTCACAAAAGGTCGGATGCGAAGGCGCCCCCACGGCCCCGACCTGAAGAAATTCCGCAGAGCGTTGGTATATTTGACGAGAAAGATTATATTCTATATAAAGATGTTAATATTGAACGTATCCGCAGCTATTATGACCTTGTAGTCCCTCGTTGCATCGGAAGCTTTTCGCGAGCCGCCGCCATCAAAAAAATCGAAGTTCCTCCTTCGACGCTCTCACGTCTGAAGGGAGTAATTTGTCTTCCGCGACAGATACTTATCCAAGACGGAAAGTTGCTCCCTGAGTCGTTCCGGCGTCGGAATGCAAAGGATAAGCATGTTTATCTCAAGCCAGTCTCTGATGACGAGATTGAGTTTGAGTACGCGCATCGCAATATTGCGCAGATTGTCAAAGAACCTTGCTTCTATCTTGATGGCGAGCATGTCGATCACTATGGGCATTTCACGTTGGAGGTTCTAAGTCGGCTCTGGCCGTTTCAGAAGTGTGATTTGTCATCATTGAAAATCGTGACCTCTGCCAAACCGAACCCGCGGATCGCCGAACTCTTGGCGCCATTTGGCGTTAAGCCCGAGCAGATTCATCATTTCAATCGACCCATTCGGTGCGACAATCTGATAGTTGCCAGCCAGGACTATATCCTGGAGCGTTCTGTCTCTGATCTGAGCTTGCGGGTGTGGAGACATATTGCCGAGTATTATCGCACTCCATCCACCTCTGCGGTTCTGTACCTCTCACGCTCACGCTGGAAGAAACAACGTTACCTCAACCAGGAGGAGGACATTGAGCAACGCCTGCAAGAGAAAGGCTTCGAAATCGTTCATCCGGAGGATCTCACCGTCCCTCAGCAGATATCGATCATTTCTCAGGCGAAGTTTGTCGCAGGAACGTCCGGCTCGGGTTTCTACAATTGCATCTACAATTCGATCAAGGGGCAGCGCGTTATTCTCGCACCCGAAAAGTTCGTGACTTTGAATGACGCATTGGTGAATCGCCAATCCAATTCACAAATAACCTACATCACCGGTCGATCGGCTGGTAAGGAGGTGCCCATGCTGGATGAATGGAACATCGATACTGAACAAGCTGTGAACGGTATATTGTCGATGGTAGAGTAAGATAATCTGTGCATATATGCGTGTCGAGAGCGCGACAAAGGGGAATGGCCTGCTTTGCCTTCCCTTTTTAGCCCGTGGCAGCCGAGCTTCACGCAGCGGTGACGCGCCTTCAGCACCTTGCGCAACTCCTCGTTCTCAAAGTACGAGTGCACTGCGCTCGCGAGGTGGTCCACCGGAGCCGAGCTGACCTCGGTCTAGACCTTGGCGGCGTGATGGTGCGGCGCCCGTCTTGGGTGGGGCGGTCGGCGACGAAGGCTAACAGCCCGTGGCGCGGGCCGATCTTGGCGTCGGGAACGAGGCGCTCCATGGCATCGCAAATGGTGCCCGCCACTTGATGTTCTGGCGCTCGTTGTTGCTGCCGATATTGTATGTCTCGCCGATCCGACCGCTGGGGGCGATCAGCTCCAGTGAACCGCCCCGAGTTTTCTAGACGCCTTCGGCTTTGGCTTTGTGCCGGCGTTCGAACTCGATTGGCGACAGCATCCGGTTCCGTGCGTGTTTGCGGGTGGGGATGTAGAATATCTCGATTTAGTCGAACACGTCCCGACGTGCCTCGTCGCGGGTGCGGTAGACCTTGCGGCGGATCCGTTAGCGCTTGAGCAGGTTGAAGAAGCTTTCGGCGACGGCGTTGTCATGGCAGTTGCCGCGACGGCTCATGGAGGGCTGCAGCTCGTGGTGTTTCAGGAACGAAGCCCACTCCATGCTGGTGAATTGGCTGCCCTGATCCGAATGCACCAGCACCCGGTCCTTCGGCTTGCGTCGCCAGACAGCAGCCAGCAACGCCTGAAGCACGACGTTGGTGGTCTGCCGGGCCTGCATGGACCAGCCGACGACGCGGCGGGAGAAGAGGTCGATCACGACCGCCAGATGGGCGAAGCCTTTGTGGGTGTGGATGTAGGTGATGTCGGTCACCCAGGCCTTGTCAGGCACCTCCACATCGAACCGGCGATCGAGCGTGTTAACGACGGCCAGGGGCAGCTTGCCGGCATAGTGGCCGGGCCGGCGTTTGTAGCCGATCTGCGGCCGAATGCTAACCAAACGCTCGAGACGCGCCACCCGGTTCGGGCAGCAGCTCTCGCCCATATCCGCCAGATCGTCGTGAAGCTTACGATAGCCATAGACCTTGCCGCTCTCGCTCCATGCCGCGCGGATCAGCTCGATCTGTCGCTGGTCTTCCTGCGCGCGCTTGCTCAGCGGATCCTTCAGCCAGGCGTAAAAGCCGCTGGGCTGGACACGCAGGCACCGACACATGGCGCGGATCGAAAACTGCAGGCGATGCGCGGCGATGAACGCTTACTTCACTTTGCATCCTTGGCGAAGGACGCCGCGGTGGGTTCAACCGGTCAGGGCAACGGCTTCGTTCAGGGTATCAGCTGGGGT
>NZ_CP072392.1:0-1185 GCF_017742835.1 Aquabacter sp. L1I39 | reverse complement strand
CGCGCCGGGGAGGGAGAGACGCGGATGCCCGCTTCTTCCATCGCCGCGATCTTGTCCTCGGCGCCGCCCTTGCCGCCGGAAATGATGGCGCCCGCATGGCCCATGCGGCGGCCGGGAGGGGCGGTGCGGCCGGCAATGAAGCCCACCATCGGCTTCTTGCGCCCGCGCTTGGCCTCGTCCTTCAGGAACTGGGCGGCATCTTCTTCCGCCGAGCCGCCGATCTCGCCGATCATCACGATGGAGGTGGTGGCGTCATCCGCCAGGAACATCTCCAGCACGTCGATGAACTCGGTGCCCTTCACCGGGTCGCCGCCAATGCCCACCGCCGAGGTCTGGCCCAGCCCCTCCTGCGAGGTCTGGAACACCGCCTCATAGGTCAGCGTGCCCGACCGCGAGACGATGCCCACCGAGCCGGTCTTGAAGATGTTGGCCGGCATGATGCCGATCTTGGACTGGCCGGCGGTCACCACGCCCGGGCAGTTCGGCCCGATAAGGCGGGACTTGGAGCCCGAAAGCGCCCGCTTCACCTTCACCATGTCCAGCACCGGGATGCCCTCGGTGATGCACACGATCAGCGGGATTTCCGCGTCGATGGCCTCAAGGATGGCATCCGCCGCGCCGGGCGGGGGCACATAGATGACATGGCCTGCTCGGAATGGAAGGTCCCGTTCTTGCCAGTGAAGCCCTGGGTGATGACCTTGGTATTGGCGTCGATCAGAACAGACATCACGCAGCTTCCTTCTTCACGGCCGCGACGATCTTCTGCGCCGCATCGTCCAGGTCATCGGCGGGGATCACGTTGAGCCCGCTCTCGCGGATGATCTGCTTGCCCTGCTCCACATTGGTGCCTTCCAGGCGCACCACCAGGGGCACCTTCAGCCCCACCGCCTTCACCGCCGCCAGCACGCCGCGCGCGATCACGTCGCACTTCATGATGCCGCCGAAGATGTTGACCAGGATGCCCTTCACGGACGGGTCGGAGGTGATGATCTTGAACGCCGCCGTCACCTTCTCCTCGCTGGCGCCGCCGCCCACGTCCAGGAAGTTGGCCGGGCTCTCGCCATAGAGCTTGATGATGTCCAGCGTCGCCATGGCCAGCCCCGCCCCGTTCACCATGCAGCCGATGGTGCCGTCGAGGGCGATATAGGCGAGGTCATACTTCGACGCCTCGATCTCCTTGGCGTC